>JAFAQI010000096.1 GCA_019246495.1 Frankiales bacterium
CAAGCTTCTTGGCGTTGTCCCAGGCACCACCGGAGTTGGCGAGCAGGATCGCCATGAGGACGCCGGCCGCGATGGCACCGGCGAGGTAGGCACCCAGCGGCTCCCAGCCCAGCCAGAAGCCGGTCGCGATCGGCGCCAGCACGGCCAGCAGGCCTGGGGTGGCCAGCTCGCGCAGCGAGTCGCGGGTGCAGATGTCGACGACGCGGGCGTAGTCCGGACGCGTCGTGCCGTCCATGATTCCGGGGTTGTTGCGGAACTGGTCGCGCACTTCGAGCACCACTCGCCCGGCGGCACGGGCCACAGCGTTGATCGCGAGTCCGGAGAAGAAGAACACGACCGACGCACCGATGATCAGGCCGAACAGGACGTTGGGCTTGGCGACATCGAGATGCAGATGGAACCCCGCGCCCTTGCCGCCTTCGACGGCGGTCGCGAACGAACCGAACAGCGCCGTCGCTGCGAGCACCGCCGTGGCGATGGCGATGCCCTTGGTGATCGCCTTGGTCGTGTTGCCGACGGCATCCAGAGCGGTGAGCACCTCGGCACCCTTGCCGTCGATCTCACCGGACATCTCGGCGATGCCCTGCGCGTTGTCGGAGATCGGGCCGAACGTGTCCATCGCGACGATGACACCGACGGTCGTCAGCAGGCCGGTGCCCGCAAGCGCGACGGCGAACAACGAGAGCACGACGACGCCGTGGCCGAGCAGGAATGCGACGTAGACGCCCGCGCCGATCAGGATGGCGGAGTAGACGGCCGACTCGAGACCGACGGAGAAGCCGCCGAGGATCACCGTCGCCGGCCCCGTCAGTGACTGGCGGCCGATGTCCTGCACCGGGCGGCGCTCGGTCTCGGTGAAGTAACCCGTCAGCACCTGGATCGCGCTGGCCAGCACCAGGCCGACGAGCACCGCGAGGAAGGCCGTGATGCGTGGGTCGGAGTTGGCGACCTTGGCGGCGTCGTGTGCGGACATGCCGAGGTGGTTGAGCTTCGCGTAGGTGGACGGAAGGTAGAGGTAGGAGACGAGCAGCACGAGCAGAGCCGACACAACCGCGGAGATGAAGAACCCGCGGTTGATCGCGGTGAGGCCGGTGCGGTCCCCCTCGCGCGGCGCGGTGACGAGTACGCCGAGGATCGCGGTGATGACACCGACCGCGGGGATGATCAGCGGGAAGACGAGACCCTGACCGCCGAACGCGACCTGGCCGAGGATCAGCGACGCGACGAGCGTCACGGCGTAGGACTCGAAGAGGTCAGCGGCCATGCCGGCGCAGTCACCGACGTTGTCACCCACGTTGTCGGCGATGGTCGCAGCGTTACGCGGGTCGTCCTCGGGGATGCCCTGCTCGACCTTGCCGACCAGGTCGGCGCCGACGTCGGCTGCCTTGGTGAAGATGCCGCCGCCGACACGCATGAACATCGCTAGCAGCGCCGCGCCGAATCCGAAGCCTTCGAGCACCTGCGGCGCGTTCTCGTTGAACGCGAGGGTGACAACGCTGGCGCCGAGCAGACCGAGCCCGACGGTGAGCATGCCGACGGTGCCACCGGAGCGGAAGGCCACCCGCATGGCAGGCCGGCTGCCATCGCGCTGCGCCGCCGCCGCCGTACGAACGTTGGCGCGGGTCGCGAGTGTCATGCCGGCGAAGCCGACGAACGCGGAGAACGCTGCGCCGATGAGGAAGAACACCGAGCGGCCGATCCGCGCGCCGGTCGTCTCCGCCGGAAGGATGAACAGCAGCCCGAAGATGATGACGGCGAATGGCGCGAGCGTGGTGAACTGCCGCCGCAGGTAGGCCGCCGCGCCTTCCTGCACCGCCTTGGAGATCTCGCGCATGCGCGGCGTGCCCTCGTCCGCCGCGAGCACCTCGCGGGCGAAGTAGGCCGCGACCAGCAGCGCGAACACGGCGATGACGAGGACCACGACGAGGATCCCGCGGTCACCGCCCGGCGTGTGGGCAAGTGCCTTGTCCGCACGGAGCGGGGCAAGGGCAGCGGACAGTGCCTGCGGGGACATCAGCGTCCTCCTGATCGGAAGCCATGCATCGGTGAAAGGGCGTCACGGGGCGACGGCGTCGTCAGCCGCCCCTGGCCGGGCGCGAGTGTAGCCAACCGGGCCGCGCTGACCGCACGGCAGTCGCGTCAGCCGACCTTGGGAGCCATGACGTCGTCAGCCGGCCAGGTCATCCGGACGTGCGTCCCGTCGAGGTCGGAGTCGACCACGAGATCCTCGACGAGTCCGCTGATCACCGCGAGACCGAACCCGGGGGGCAGGTCCCCGTGCGCCTCTTCGCCCTCGTCGGCCGCGTCGAGTACGTCGGAGCCCAGGTCGTCGAGGTCGGTCCCGCCGGTGGCGCTCTCGAGCGGACCGCAGTCGATCACCTCGACCGAGAACCGGTCCTGCTCGTCGGTCAGCCGCATCACCACCGCTGTGTCGGCGGCTCGCTGCTGGTTCACCGTCACGGCGCGCGAGCACGCCTCGCCCACGGCGAGGCGCACCTCGTCGAGCAGGCCTTCGTCGACTCCCGCCCGGCGGGCAACCGCCAGTGCGACGAGTCGGGCGGTGCGCACGTGTGCCGGCACCGCCGTGAAGCTGACCTCGACCGTCGGCATCAGCTCAGTCTGTTGCGGACAGCGCTTCGTCGACCGAGGCGTGGATCGGGAACACCTTCGTCAGGCCGGTGATCCGGAAGATCTTGAGGATCCGCTCCTGGGTGCAGACGAGCCGCAGCGACCCTTCGTGGGCGCGGACCCGCTTGAGACCGCCGACCAGCACGCCAAGGCCGGTGGAGTCGAGGAAGTCGACGCCTTCCATGTCGACGATCAGGTTGTACTTGCCGCTCGAGACGAGGTCGATCAGCTGCTCACGAAGCTTGGGCGCCGTGTAGACGTCGATCTCGCCGCCCACGGTGACGACTGTGCGGTCGCCCTCGGTCCTGGTCGACAGGGATAGATCCACGCGCTCCTCCAGCCGTGACTGACGTGGTCGGCACTGCGCGCCCACCGCGGCGCATTCAACCACGGTTCGGTGCGGGACTCGCTGGCAGACTCGGGTCGATGAGCGCTCCTCCCGATCCGGCCGGTGCGCCCAGCCCGCTTGACCGCCTGCTTCGCGATCCGTCCCGGGCGGAGCGCGTCACGCACGTCGAGCACCTCCCGGCGCGGCCCGCCATGACTGCGGACTGGCCGCCCTGGGTGCCCGAACTTCTCGTGGACCGGCTCCGCCTCGCCGGCGTGGAGCGGCCGTGGACCCATCAGGTGGAGGCCGCGACGGCCGCGTGGGCCGGTCGGTCCGTCGTACTGGCGACGGGCACCGCTTCCGGCAAGTCCCTCGCCTACCTCATGCCGATGCTGTCGGCGGTGATGGCGGGCGAACCGACGTCAGCTCTCTATCTCTCGCCGACGAAGGCGCTCGCCGCCGACCAGCTGCGCTCGATCCGCGCACTCAACCTCACGAGCGTCCGAGCGGCGACCCTCGACGGGGACACTCCGTCGGCCGACCGCGACTGGGTCCGCCAGCACGCCAACGTCGTACTCACCAATCCCGACATGCTTCATCACTCGCTGCTTCCGGGACACCAGCGCTGGTCCACATTCTTCAAGCGACTCCGGTTCGTGGTGGTCGACGAGTGCCATGGCTACCGCGGCGTCTTCGGGTCGCACGTCGCGCAGGTGCTCCGCCGGCTGCGCCGCGTCGCCGCCCGCTACGACGCGCAGCCGGTATTTCTGCTGGTGTCCGCGACCGTCTCCGAACCCGAGGTGACGGCGCGCCGGCTGATCGCGCAGGACGTGGAGGCGGTGACGGCAGACGGGTCACCGCGCGGGCCGCTGCAGTTCGTCCTGTGGGAGCCGCCGCTGTCGCCGCTCACCGCGGAGAACGGTGCTCCCGTACGCCGCTCAGCCGCAGCCGAGGCGGCGGACCTGCTCGCCGACCTCGTCGTCGAAGGCGTGCGGACAGTCGCGTTCGTGCGCTCCCGGCGGGCGGCCGAGACGATCGCGCTCAGTGCCCGGCGGTCGCTCGACGAGGCGCACTCCGGACTCGGCCGCCGCGTCGCCGCCTATCGAGCGGGCTATCTCGCCGACGAGCGACGCAAGCTCGAGGCCGCGCTGCACAGCGGGGATCTGCTCGGCCTCGCCAGCACCAACGCCCTGGAGCTCGGCATCGACGTGAGCGGCCTCGGCGCGGTCCTCGTGACCGGCTGGCCCGGCACCCGCGCGTCGATGTGGCAACAGGCCGGCCGCGCAGGGCGGGCCCGCCAGTCCGCACTCGCTGTGTTCGTGGCACGCGACGACCCGCTCGACACCTTCGTCGTACACCACCCCGAGGCGTTGTTCGGTCGCCCGGTCGAGGCGGCGGTGCTCGATCCGGACAACCCGCACGTCCTCGCGCCGCACCTCTGCGCGGCTGCTTCAGAGCTGCCGCTCACCGACAACGACCTCGACCTCTTCGGCCCCGCGGCTCGCGCGGTGGTCGACGACCTCGTACGCCGCGGCCTGCTGCGGCGGCGGCCGACCGGGTGGTACTGGACCAAGCGGGAACGCGCACATGACCTCGCCGACCTGCGCGGCACCGGCGGCCCACCCGTGCGGATCGTCGAGGAGTCCACCGGTCGTCTTCTCGGCACCGTGGACGCTGCTGCTTCGCACACGACCGTGCACGCCGGCGCCGTCTATCTGCACCAGGGCGTGGCGCACGTGGTGTCGGCGTTGCACCTCGACGACTCGGTCGCGCTCGTGCAGCGCGGCGATCCCGGCTGGTCGACGACGGCACGTGAGCTGACGGACATCGCCGTGGTCGAGTCGCTCCGGACCCGGGCAGGCAACGGGGTCGAGCTGCACTTCGGCGCCGTCGAGGTGACCAACCACGTCGTGGCGTTCGCCCGCAAGCAGCTCGGTTCGGGAGAGCTACTCGGCATCGAGCCGCTCGACCTGCCGCCACGACACCTCCGCACCCGCGCGGTCTGGTGGGTGATGGACGACGCCGTCATCCCGCCGCGGCTGATCGACGTGGCGGGCGCGGCGCATGCCGCCGAACATGCCGCCATCGGATTGCTGCCCCTGTTCGCGACCTGCGACCGGTGGGACATCGGCGGGGTCTCGACCGAGCTGCACCCGGACACCGGGCGGCTGACCGTCTTCGTCTACGACGGTCACCCGGGCGGGGCGGGGTTCGCGGACCGGGGTTATCGCGCTGCAGGCCCGTGGCTCGCGGCGACCCGCGACGCCATCGCGGCGTGCGAGTGCGATCACGGCTGCCCGTCCTGCGTGCAGTCGCCGAAGTGCGGCAACTGGAACGAGCCGCTCGACAAGGCGGGAGCGGTCGCCCTGCTCCGCGCCGTCCTCGGTTAGCGCCTACCCGACCGGCGTCAGGTTGCTCGGCGGCTCGTCGAGGCGCTTCTTGAACAGCCGCAGGTGGAAGGCGCCGAGGACGAGGACGGCGGCG
>JAFAQI010000124.1 GCA_019246495.1 Frankiales bacterium
CTCAACAAGGTCGTCAAGGCCTCGCTGGGCATGAAGCCGCAGGCCTTCACCGACATCCCGATCGACGCGAGCCCGCTGCTCAAGCTCAACGTGGGTGCGCTGACCGCCAAGGCTCAGCACAGCGTCAACGCCTCGAGGTCGATCCTCACCGACGGCACCGTGGCGCAGCTCGGCCAGCTCCTCGACATCAAGGGTGTCAGTGGCAACGCGACGACGCTCCTCGCGACGCTCGAGAAGTCGGTCAACGGCGTCACCAACACCGTCACCGACCAGGTGTCGAGCGTTCTGCAGACCGTCGGTAACGCCCTGAAGCAGCCGGGTCTCACCGCGACGGCGACGCAGACCCTGAAGAGCCTTCAGGCCACGCTGCAGCAGATCCAGAGCAAGATCAACGGCATCCTCGCCAACGTCGGCAACACTGCCGTCCTCACGGTGAAGACGCTGGACGCGCAGCAGTCGATCGCCCCGGCGGGCAACGCCGCGCAGTCGGTTGCTTCCGTCAACCTGGCCGACCTGAACGTCCTCAACGGTCTGCTGACCGTCAAGGGCTTCGTGAGCCAGGCGACCGCGGTCGCCAACGGCAAGCGGAACGGCGCCCACGCCTCGTTCTCGGGTCACGCTCCGATCGTCGCTGTCGGCACCCCGCTGCTGACCGCCACGCTCGACGAGAACGGCCTCAACCTGTCCGACGTCGCGGGTCTCCCGTCGAGCGTCACCGACCAGGTGAACTCGGCTCTCGCGACACTGCAGAACGCGCTCAACACCCTGCTGGGCACCCTCGGCGTGCACCTGAACTACGTTCCGGGCCACGTCGACCGGGTGGACAGCGCGGGTCGTTACGCCGCGGCAACGGGTCCGGAGTACGACGTCGTGGTCGACAGCCCGATCCCCGGCGACGGTGCTCTTGCCGAGATCGGTCTCGGCCACGGCACCACCGCATCGGTCTCGGCTCAGCAGGCGACCAAGGTTGTGAAGCTGCCGAACCCGCAGAAGGGCAACCTTCCGCACACCGGTGCGAACCTGCCGCTCATCGGCGGTAGCGGTCTGGCTCTCCTCGTCGGCGCAGCGGTCCTGCGTCGCCGGATGGCGAGCGTCTGACCCAAGCACGAGTGACGATGCCCCGGCCGGGATCCGGCCGGGGCATCGTCATGTTCTGGACGGCTACGCTCGCCGCGATGGCTCGTCCGCATCTGTCCGGCATCCGGCGGCGTAAGGACCCTTCCTCGCGCGCCGCAATCGCCGGTGTCGCCTCTGCGGCGGTCGCTGAGGTCGAGGCCAGTCTCGCGATGCCCGCCGACCCTTCGGCCGCGGCGTTCTTCGACGTAGACAACACGATGATGCAGGGCGCGTCGATCTATCACTTCGCGCGCGGACTCGCTGCGCGCGACTTCTTCACGTGGCGCGACCTCGCGCAGTTCGCCGTCAAGCAGATCTCGTTCCGGATCAAGGGTGTCGAAGACCTGGCGCACATGGAGGAGGCGAAGGAGGCCGCGCTCGCCTTCGTCGCCGGTCACGAGGTCGCCGAAGTCGTCGCACTCGGCGAGGAGATCTACGACGAGCTGATGGCCGACCGCATCTGGTCGGGCACGCGGGCGCTTGCCCAGCTGCATCTCGATGCCGGCCAACGCGTGTGGCTCGTCACCGCCGCGCCGACCGAGCTCGCGTCGCTGATCGCGCGAAGACTCGGCCTGACCGGCGCGCTGGGCACCGTCGCCGAGAGCAAGGACGGCATCTATACCGGTCGGCTCGTCGGCGAGCCACTGCACGGACCGGCGAAGGCGGAGGCGATCCGGGCACTGGCCGAACGCGAAGGTCTGGACCTCTCGCGTTGCGCGGCCTACAGCGACTCGGCGAACGACGTGCCGATGCTGTCGCTCGTCGGTGACCCGGTCGCCGTGAACCCGGACCACGAGCTCAAGCGCATCGCCAAGGAGAACGGCTGGAAGATCCGCGACTTCCGCACTGGCCGCAAAGCGGCCCGGGTCGGGTTGCCCGCGGCGGCCGGCATGGGTGCGGTGGCGGGTGGCGTCGCGGTCGGGCTCGCACTGCGCCGGCGCGGGGTGGCGCCGGTCAGCACATCGGCGACCCTCGCGCGCAGCGGCGCGGCAGAGGCGGCGCGCGTCGCGCGGCACCTGAGCCGGCGATGAGCGAGGGCTCCGGCGGCTCGACTGTCGAGCGCAGTGCCCACGAGTGGGACGAGAGCTACCGCCGGGACGAGCCGCCGCCGTGGGACATCGGTCGGCCGCAACCGATGTTCCTGGAGCTGGCGGAGCAAGGCCGCTTTTCCGGGCGCCTGCTCGATGCCGGATGTGGCACAGGCGAACACACGCTGCTCGCCGCAGCGAAGGGTGCCGACGCGTTCGGGGTGGACCTGTCGTCGACGGCGATCGACGCTGCGCGCGCAAAAGCCGCGGCGCGCGGCCTGGCTGCGCGCTTCGAGTCCGGCGATCTGCTGACGATGGAACTACCTGCGGGCGGCTTCGCCACCGCACTGGACAGCGGCGTGTTCCACGTCTTCGACGACGTGTCGCGGGCGCGGTACGTCGGCGTACTCGCTGACGCGCTGCGTCCGGAGGGCCGGCTCTACTTGATGTGCTTCAGCGATCGACAGCCGGGTGACTGGGGACCGCGGCGGGTGTCAGAGGCTGAGCTCCGGGACGCCTTCGCGAGCGGCTGGGAGATCGAGCGGCTCGAGCGCGCGTTGTTCGACATCAACCCGATGCCCGAGGCGAGCGACGTGCAGGCATGGCTACTGGTTGCGCGGCGTACGGCTGACTGACTCGGACGCACTGACCTCCGGCGACTGTCGTCCGCAGTCTCTGAATACTGCGTCCTGTGCGGCGATCGGCGATGACAGCAGCGGTTGCGGTGCTGGTTGCGGGATGTTCGAGCGGGCAGTCGTCAGCCAGCCGCGACCGCTCTGCGGCGCTGGCAGACTTTGCCGCGATCCGCGCGGGGCATTGCGCCGAAGTTGTCACGAAGTTCGACATCGGGATGCGGGCGCGGCTGGGCGCGGATGCGGTGTGTCACGGCTGGCAGCAGTTCGTCGCAGCGTTTGGCTCGTATCTCTCGCATGAAGCGCCGCGCGTGACGGACTTCCGCGGCGACACCGTCGTACGCGTCGGGCTGCACATGGCGAAGCGGCCGGGCGAGTTCCGCATCACCTTTGACTCGACGGGACGGATTGCCGGTCTCTACTTCCTCCGTCCCGGCGTACCGCTGTAGCAAAACCGGCAATGAATTCGTTACCGACTGCCGCATCGAGCGTTGTACTGACGGTGAGCCGCTAGAGGACGGGGGGCCGGGTGGGCACGCGGCGCGCGGGTGGAGTGAGCGTGAGTGAGGTCGACGGGGTACCGGTGCTCACGGGCAGTGCCCCTGGTCCCTTGCGGGGCGGCCTGCTCTTTCGGGTGGGTCAAGCAGACGAGGCGCTGCCGATCCGTGGGATCACGCACTTGGTTGAGCACCTTGCACTAACGAACACCTCTCGCGGGCCCCACGCCTTCAACGGGGCGACTGAGGATGTGTTCACGGCGTTTGTAGTCGCAGGCGAGCCACAGGATGTCTGCGATCACCTGGCGAGCGTGTGCGAGGCCCTGTCTGACCTGCCGCTTGACCGACTCGAGCATGAACGCGGCATCTTGAGAGCGGAGGCGGCCCGACGAGGTCCGGCGACCTTTGCATCCTCGCTCTCCACCTGGCGTTGGGGTGCGACCGGATTTGGGTTGCTGGGATTCGACGAAATCGGCTTGCCGGCGCTCGACGAAGACAAGGTGAACGACTGGAGCAAGCGCTGGTTCACGAGAGAAAACGCGGCGCTCTGGCTGAGTGGGCCACTTCCGCGCCAGCTGCAGTTGCCACTCGCACCTTCCCACGGTTCTCGCGGTGCGCTCCCCGGCCTAGACCCGATCCTCCGACTACCGGCAGCGTTCAGTTTGTCGGACCGGGGAATCGCGTTCAGTTATCTGGCGGACCGTGCTGCCGAAGGACCCGCCCTGATGCACGTGATCGCGCACCGGCTCCGGGAGCGCCTGAGGAATCAGCTCGGAGTTAGCTACAACATCGAGGCGGGCTTCCAGAGGCTTGCTCCGATGACTTCGATGCATATGTTCTTCGCTGACACGTTGCCGGAGAACGCCTCAGCGGCGCAGGCCGGCGTCGTAGCAGTCCTTGAGTCGATCCGGTCCGATCCTCCGACACGGGACGAGATCGACGAGTACAAGGCTGTGGCTTCGGCCGCGCAAGAGCACCCCGATGCTTCGCTAGCGCACATCGACTACGTCGCGCGGCAGCTGCTTTTCGACGCAGAGACCAAGACGGTGGCCCAGCTTCGACGGGAGCAGGAACGCATCTCGCCAAGGTCGGTGCATCGGTTTGCTCTCGATGCGCTGCGCACCCTGCTGTTGGCAGCGCCAGACGCGAAGGACGTCCCCGCAGCCCTCGCCGGCCCAGCGCCCCAGTGGTCGACCTCTCGCGCCAAGGGCAAGGTCTATGGCCGGCGCCCTGGGCGAGCGCCGTCACCCATAACCGACCTCATCGTGGGAGACACGGCAATCTCCGCGGTCGTCGGCGAGAACTGCGTGACGGTGCCATACGCCGAATCCGCCGCGCTGGTGCGGTTCGACGACGACGCCCGAACGATCATCGGCCTGGACGGATTCCGGATCGCGTTCGCGCCCGAGGATTGGCATGGCGCAGACGGCGTCGCTCGCGTGCTCGACCTCCGAGTACCTGAAACCAAATGGGTCCCCGGCGGCTCGCGGGGGATGCGGCCGCCAACGGCACCACCGCCTCTTCCACCTACTGGACCTCCGGGGTGGCGCCGCCTGCTGCGCTGGCGGAACCGGGCCGTCGTCGTCGTGCTGGCCGCTGCGGTGGCGGGACTCGCACCGCTGGTCTCTGGTCAACCGACACCAGGCGACTCCTCCGCGCCACCCATTACTGGCGACTTCGGCAGTCTGACCCCGACCGCTGGGGAGTGCCTGCTCACGGACAGCGGCCTGGATGCTGGGGTAACAATTTCCTCGTCCTGTGCCGGTGAACATCAAGCCGAGATCCTCACGGTCGGCACCGCGGCTGACAACGGCCACATGGCACAGGCGCGTTGCAACGAGTCGGCGCACAGAGTGCTGACGCCGACAGAACTTTCGACTCTGCGCGTTAAAGCCGCCAACATCGCGGGCTACGAGTTGATCTGTTACGCCGAGCCGCGAAACGGCGCGCCCCTCACGGCGCCACTTCCGCGCAAGCCGTAGGTCGCCGAGCACGACACTCCTTCAGCGGCAACGGATAGCGTCGACGGCATGAGCCGGGTGGTTGTGATGTTGTCGGTGTCCCTCGACGGACACTTCGAAGGTCCCGGCGGTGACATCTCCTGGCATCACGTGACCGAGGGGCTACACCGGGACATGAACGCGCTCATCGGCGCGGGCGGCGGCGTGCTCAACGGCCGGCGCAACTGGGAGCTCATGTCCGGCTTCTGGCCCGAGGTCGGCCCGGACGCGGACGAGTCGCTGCAGGAGTTCTCCGCGATCTGGAAGCGGATCCCGCAGCACGTGTTCTCGACGACGCTCGACAGCGTCTCCCACGGAGCGACACTGCACGGATCGATCGACGTCGTACCCACATTGAAAGAGCAGGCCGACGGCGACCTATACGCCGGTGGTGGAACGCTCGCCGCTGCGCTAGCGCGACGCGGTTGGGTCGACCGCTACGTCCTGCACGTGAACCCGGTCATCCTCGGCGCCGGGACGCCACTGTTTCCACCGGGCGAGCGGCAGGCGCTGGGGCTGGTGTCGCACAAGACCTACGACGACGGCGTGATGCAGCTGACGTATGACGTCGAGCGCTGACCTACGCCGCTCCGGACGTCGCCGCCTCGGTTGCCTAGTCGAGGTCGAAGCGCAAGGTCAGCAACGACGTCCCCACCGAGGTGACGAGGCGGGCGTGCCGCTCGCGACCGAAGGAGTGGACGCGCTGCACCGGGTCATCGTCGTCGACGAGGTGGCCGGTGGCGTCCCGCCATCTCCCGCGGAGCCGAATCCGAACGCGCGGATTCGCTTCGATGTTGCGCACATAGCCGGCGTGCCGGCCTTGTTCGGCAACCACCCAGAGGCCGCCGTCGGCCTCGTTCACGCCCACCACGGTCCGCCGCCGGCGACCGGTCTTGCGGCCGGTCGTCTCGATGAGCGCGTGACCCGGCACGACACCGAGAAAGACAGCGGCCTTCGTCGGCGGGTTCAGCAGGTACTTCTGGATCCGCTTCACCCGCCGCCGGCGTGCCTCATCGTTGTCCACGGCCGGGAAGATACCGCCGTACGCCGGACTCAGAAGAAGACGCTTCGCCGCGCGAGCAGCAGCTTGTAGAGCGTCTGCTGGATCACTTCGCGCACCTGGTCGGTCAGGTTGAACACCAACATCGGGTCCTCGGCGGCGCCGGGGCCGAGCTCGTCGGTGGGGATCGGCTCGCCGAACTCGATGATCCATTTCGACGGCAGCGGCAGCAGACCCAACGGTCCGAGCAACGGGAAGAACGGCGTCACCGGCACGTAGGGGAAACCGAGCAACCGCGCGAGCGGCTTGACGTTGCCGACGATCGGATAGATCTCCTCCGCGCCGACGATGGAGCACGGAATGATCGGTACGCCGGCGCGCAACGCTGCCGAGACGAACCCGCCGCGGCCGAACCGCTGCAGCTTGTAGCGCTCGCTGAACGGCTTGCCGATTCCCTTGAAGCCTTCCGGCCAGACGCCGGCGAGCTCGCCGCTGGTCATCAGCCGCTCGGCGTCCTCGTTGCAGGCCAACGTCGCGCCGCCCTTGCGAGCCATCGGCGCGATGAGCGGCGAGCGGAACACCAGGTCGGCGCCCAGCATGCGCAGATGCCGCTTCGCCGGATGGTGGTCATAAATCGCGAGCTGCGTCATCAGCGAGTCGATGGGGATCGTGCCCGAGTGGTTGGCGACGACGAGCGCACCGCCGGTCTCCGGGATGTTCTCGAGCCCACGCGCCTCGATCCGGAAGTACCGCTCATAGAGCGGCCGCACCGCTGCGAGCATCACGTGCTCGGTCAGGTCGGGGTCGAAGCCGAAGTCGTCGATCGGGTAGTCGCCGGTGAGGCGGCGGCGCAGAAACGCCATCGCACCCGCGAGCTTTCGCTCCCAGTCCGGCGCAGCCGCGGCGGCCTGGGCGCGTTCCTGCTCAGCGAGATGGTCACCGCACAGCCCGTCGGTCACGGCCCGGCCGCGGCAGCGCTCGCCATCGGCAGCGAGGGCAGCACACCGCTCCGCGCGACGCGACCGTCGCGGAGTGGACGCTGCACCGTCGAGCGGGATCACGCGTGCCTCAGGCATGAACCGTCCTCCGCCGCTCGATGCGCGTGAGCACCTGCTGTTCCACTCCGGCGATGCGCTCCGGGTCGAGGTAACGCTTCAGCTCGCGACCGGCGACGAAGTCGTCGAACGCCTCGAGCGTCGTATAGGCCGGCACGTAGCCGAAGTCCTGCTGCAACCGCGTGGTGTCGATGCCGCGGCCGAAGTGCAGCAGGTCCATCTGCTCCGGCGAGAAGTCCACGAGCCCGGCCCGCCGGAACAGCGACCCGACGAGCGAGACCGCCGGCGACGGCACCGGCACCGACGTACGGCCGGCCCGGCGGATCGCTTGCGAGAGCAGCAGCACACCGCTGCCGGCGACGTTGAAGGTCCCACGGTGGCGCTCGACGACGGCCCGGCGCAGCACCTCGATGCCGTCGTCCTCGTGGATGAACTGCACTCGCGGGTCGAACCCGAACACCTGCGGTACGACGGGCAACGAGAAGTACCGCGTGAGTGGGGTGTCGATGCGCGGCCCGATGAAGTTCGCGAACCGCAGCAGCGTCACGTCGACGTCGGGCCGGCGGCGGCCGAGACCGCGCACATAGCCTTCGACCTCGGTCGAGTCCTTGCCATAGCCGGAACGGAACTGCGACCGCGGCTCCATCCCCTCCGTGAACAGCGCCGGGTCGCGCGACGAGGACCCGTAGACCGCGGTCGTCGACCGAACGACGAGCTTCTCCAGCGACGGTGCCTTCTGGCATGCCGCGAGCAGCTGCATGGTGCCGATGACGTTGATCTCTTTCATCGCCGTACGACCACCGGCACCGAACGGCGTCGCGATGACGCTCATGTGCACGACCGTGTCGACCTTCGCCGACGCGATGACCTTCGCGATGATTGGGTTGCGGATGTCGGCCCGCACGAACTCGGTGCGCCCGACGTCCTGTCGCGGCGGTACGACGTCAACGCCGATCAGTCGCTCGATCGAGTCGTCCGCCGACAGCATCGACGCGAGGCGCCCGCCGAGGTAGCGCGAGACCCCTGTAATCAAAACGACCCGGCTCATGTCGTGACCGCCGCGCGCCGGGGACCGGTCTGCTGCTGTTGCACCCGCGAGATGACGATCGGGTCGCCGCGAGTCACCCGGAGCTCCTGGTTGGCGCGGCCCGCGTTGACCGCCAGCTGGATCGCCCGGAACGAGTCCTCGCAGAGCGTCAGCCGGCCGGTCGCCACCTCGCCGAAGGAATGGGTGAACGGCACCGTCATGGTGCGGCCGTTGCAGCGCAGCTCGACGTCATCGCCGAGGGTGATGCCGGCCGCTTCGAGATCGGCGCGGGCGAGGTTGAGCGAGACATTGCCGAAGTGGTCGACGGCCCGGATCTCGGCGTGCACGTGGTCGTCGTCGACGGTGGCCGAGCGCAACTCGAGCCGGCACAGCTCCGACTCCTTGATCTTGGGTCCGACGTCGTCGAGCGACCGGCCGGCGGCGAGGTGCCCGGCGACCGGCGCGAACACGTCACGGCCGCGGAACGTCGCGTGTAGATGCTCCAGCCACAGCTCGCGGTTGGCGATCTCGACCGCTCGGCGGATGCCGCCGCGCGACTCCCAGGCGTAGGACATCAGTCCGTTGTCCGGACCGACGAAGACGGAGCCGTCGCCGGTCTCGACCGCGATGCCGCGGGCGGGCTCGGCGTGCTGCGGGTCGACCATCGCGAGGTGCACGCCGATCGGCAGGAACGGCATCGCCGCGTTGAGCGAGTGCGCTCCGGCCTCGACGTCCTGGGGGGCGATGAGGTGGCAGATGTCGATGATGCGGACCTGCGGGGCGATCTGGGCGATCACGCCCTTGCAGACGCCGACGAAGACGTCATCATGTCCGTAGTCGGACAGGAACGTCACCCAATCGTGGCCGCCCGCCACGAGCTAGCTCCGCGCGCGCGGCACAGCCGCGCTACTTCTTGTTACGACGCTGAACACGCGTCTTCTTGAGAAGTTTGCGGTGCTTCTTCTTGGCCATGCGCTTGCGCCGCTTCTTGATGACCGAACCCACGCCTAGCCCCTCGCCACGGACATTCGAACCTGAGCGGCCAGGCTACCCGAGGCGCCGGCGCGGGCCGGAGGCCAGCGGTGCAGATTCAGGCGGTCTCCACGAACGAGCCCGCCAGGTAGTCGTTCACCGCTTGCTCGGGCACGCGGAAGGACCGGCCGACGCGCACCGCCGGCAGCGTGCCGCCGTGGACCAGTCGGTAGACGGTCATCTTGGACACCCGCATGACCGACGCGACCTCGGCAACCGTGAGGAATCGCAACTCGGCGAGAGGGCGCTCACCGTTGGAAGCAGACATGCCAGACCGCCTTCTCACGCGCCGGCACCGGCTTCCCCACCGGCGCGCATCGAACGCGTGTACTGATTCGAAGAGTAGCGGTGTGACTGCTGCGCGTCACGGGGCGGATGAGACCAACTCTGCTACGCCGATCGGCGTACCTCGTCCAGACCCGACAGGAGGTACGACGCAAGCGGGGCATATCCGGCAGGGGCCACATTGTCGTCAAGCGGCACCACGACCTCGACCTTGCCTTCCGCCGCGCCGACGAACAGTGCAGGGTCATTGGTGTCGGCGAAGCCGATGACGGCAAGACCGGCCTGACCGGCGGCTCCCGCCCAGCCGTGGTCGGCGATGACGAGGTCGGCGACCGGCTCGCCGCGAGCCGCGGAAAGCATCCGCTGCATCGGCTCTGGCGCGTGCGTGTGGAGCACGTCGCCACCGGTGCCGAGCGTCGCGACGCCGCCGATGTAGCGAATCCGCCGCGACAGCTCCCCGACCCTGACCCACTCCTCCGCGGCCGGCGTCACGATCTCGCAACCCTCGGCCTCGAGCCGCTGCACCATCGGCAGCAACATCGCGAGCAAGCCCGTCGGGTGGCCGGTCGCGAACAGGACGCGGGCCCGATCCGCGGCAGCGCCGCGCAGTCGCTCGCGGGCGTCGTCGAGCGCTGCCACGCAGAGCGCCGGATCGATCCGGTCGGCGCCGCTCTCCCGGCTGAGGTCGGGGTCGATGCCGATGCGTTCGACCAGGACGGCGGCAACCTCCTCGTAAGTCCAGTCGTGGTCGAGCTCGAGGCCGAACCAGTAGTCCGGATGACGGTCGAGCATCTTGCGGATGTTGCCGAGGTTGCCCTGTCGCGGTGTCGCGACGTCGCCGGCGATGCGCGTGCGGACGAGGTGCTCGACGAGGTCCGCTCGCGACATCACTGTCATGCGGACACCGGGTCGAGCCCGTGCAGCCCGAAGACCACGTGCCGGGTCTCCCGGATCGCAGCATCGACGGCGTCGCGCGACGCGTCGGCCGACCACGGCCGGAACGTCGCCGGCCGTCCGTCGGTCATGGACAGCGGCCCGTTCCCGCTCGTGCGGCTGCGGACGAACTCCCGCCAGTCCTCCGGCGTCGGTGCCTCCGGTTCGATCGGACTGCCGACCGCTTCGGCGAGCAGATGCGTCCACGACCGCGGTACGACCCGGACCAGCTCGTAACCACCGCCGCCGGTCGCGAGCCAGCGCCCACCGCAAACCTCATGCGCCAGTGCATGCAGCGTCGCGTGCGCAGTCCGTTGCGCGTCGAGCGAGACCAGCAGGTTGGCGAGCGGGTCGAGCGCGTGCGAGTCGCAGCCGTGCTGCGTCACGAGGATCTCCGGACGGAACGCGCGCACCAGCGGGAGCGCCACGGCGTTCAGTGCGCGGAGCCAGCCGTCGTCGGCGGTGCCCGCAGGCAGTGCGACGTTGACCGCGCGCCCCTTCGCCGCCGGCCCGCCGATCTCGTCCGCGAAGCCGGTGCCGGGAAACAGCGTCCGGCCGGACTCGTGAACGCTGATCGTCAGCACCCGCGGGTCGTCCCAGAACGCCGCTTGCACACCGTCGCCGTGATGCACGTCGATGTCGACGTAGGCGATGCGCTCTACGCCGTCGGCGAGCAGCCACGCGATGGCGATCGCCGGGTCGTTGTAGATGCAGAACCCGGAGGCTGATGTCGCCATCGCGTGGTGCAGCCCACCGGCGACATTGACGGCATGCAGGTGCGAGCCGCTGCGGACCGCACGTGCCGCTGCAAGCGTCGCCGCGACGACCGCCGAGGTCGCCTCGTGCATGCCCGGGAAGATCGGATCGTCCGGCGTTCCGAGACCGTGCGCGACGTCCACCTTGCCGGTCTCGCCGGCCCGGCGTACGGCATCGAGGTAGTCGGGCGAATGCACGAGGAGCAGCTCGTCGTCAGTGGCCACACCCACCGGCAGCAGCTCGACCGCCGGGACATCGAGGACGCCCATCGACCGGGCGAGCGCGATCGTCAGCTCGACGCGGACCGGGGCGAGCGGATGACCTGGACCGAAGTCGTAGTGCACCAGCCCGTCGTCCCACGGGACGGCACAGCGGTGCTCCGGGCCGGCGGTCACCCGCCCATCTTGCCGCCCTGGCGGGACGCCTCAGGCCTGGCCCTGCGCCAGCTCCCGAGAGCGGTCGCGGGCCGCCTCGAGTGCGGCGAGCAGCGCCGCCCGGACGCCGTGGTTCTCGAGCTCGCGGATCGCGGCGATCGTGGTGCCGCCAGGGCTGGTGACCGCCTCACGGAGCTGCACCGGATGCTCACCCGAGTCGCGCAGCATCTGCGCCGAGCCAACCGCGGTCTGGACGATCAGCTCGGCGGCGACCGCGCGCGGCAGCCCGAGCAGGATGCCGGCGTCGATCATCGCTTCGACGAGATAGAAGAAGTACGCCGGACCGCTGCCGGACAACGCCGTCACTGCGTCGAGCTGCGACTCGGGCACGCGGATGACCTTGCCGACCGGGCGCAGCAGCGCTTCCGTGCGCGCCAGATGTTCCTCACCGGCGTGGGCGCCGGCCGCGATCGCACTCATCGCCTGGTCGACGAACACCGGGGTGTTGCTCATGACGCGCACGACCGGCGTTCCGGTGGCGAGCCGCTGCTCGAGGAACTGCGTCGGGATGCCCGCGGCGATCGTGATGACGAGGTTGTCGGGAGTGACCGCTGCGGACAACTCGTCGAGCAGCGCGGTCATCTCCTGCGGCTTCACCGCGACGAGCAGGGTGTCAGCCTGCTCCGCTGCCGCCGCGGTGCTCACCCCGCGAACGTCGTAGGTCTGCTCCAGAAGTTTGGTGCGCTCGGCGTGCCGTTCGGTGAAGACGATGTCCTCGGGACGCCGACCGGCACGCAGCAGTCCGGACAGCAACGCCTCGCCCATCTTGCCTGCGCCGAGGATCGCGACCTTCTCATCGGTCCCGGAAGAGCTACGCATGTACGAAATGGTCGCATGGGTCTAGGGTCGCCGCCGCGGGTCCGACTCGCGGGCTCGTTGGCTCGTCAAGGGGTGGCCCGTGTCACAAGCAGGTCGAGCGCGCCGGCGCTCCGCCGTCCGTCTCATCTCGATCGCCGCGACCTCAGGTGCGTTGCTGGCGATGCAGCCTTCCGTCGGGTTCGCCTCCGGCTCCGGCCGAGTCGCGACGGGGATGCATCCCTACAGCAGCTCGCTGTCGAAGGCAGACATCCAGCGCCTTGCCGCGCATGCCAACAAGCGCGTGATCGTCATCATGAAGAACCAGCACGCATCGCTGCAGCCGGGCGTCAGCCATCTCGCCGCGCGCGCGGCGGCGACGCGGTCGACCGAGTCGGCCGTCGTCAGCGAGCTGCGGACCCTGCACGCGAACAACCTGCACGCCTACAAGCTCATCTCCGCGGTGTCCGCCACCGTGTCGGCGGCCGAGGCCGCCCGCTTGCGCAACGACCCGTCGGTGCGTGCCGTCGTGCCCGACCGCCAGGTGCACCGGCCGGCCGCGAGCCCAACCACGCCGGCGACCACTGCGGCGCCACCTCCGGTCGTGAAGGCCAACCACGTCCCGGGCACCTGCCCCAAGGACCCCACAAAGCCACTGCTCCCCGAAGCGCTGCAGGTCATGCACGCGACCGCTGCGCAGAAGATCGCCAACGGTCACGGTGTGAAGGTCGCGGTCTTCCCCGACGGCGTCGACCCGACGATCACGGACTTCAAGCGGCCGGGCAGCAACCAACCGGTGATCTTCGACTACCGCGACTGGAGCGGTGAAGGCATCACGGCCCAGACGGGCGGCGCCGAGGCGTTCGGTGACGTCAGCTCGATCGCGTCGCAGGGACGGCAGGTCTACGACCTGAGCAAGGAGGTCGACAGCCAGGTGCCGCTGCCCGCGCACTGCAACATCCGCGTGCTCGGTGTCGCGCCCGGCGCCTCCGTCGCCGTCATGAAGGTCTTCGGCGAGAACGTGATTCCGTTCAACAGCGAGATCCTGCAAGGGATGGACTACGCCGTGAACGTCGACCACGTCGACATCCT
>JAFAQI010000418.1 GCA_019246495.1 Frankiales bacterium
CCGTCGTGATCGGTGACGAGCAGCACGCGATGACCCACGAGCACGAGGGCATCTGGGTCGTGCGGCTCGACCGCACCGACGTGCCGGACTACCGCCTCGTCGTCGACTACGGCGACGGCTTCGAGCACCGGCAGGACGACGCCTACCGCTACCTGCCGACGCTCGGCGAGATGGACCTGCACCTCATCGGTGAAGGCCGGCACGAGGAGCTGTGGCGCGTCCTCGGCGCGCATGTGCGCACCTACGACGCTCCCGGCGGACCGGTGACGGGGACGTCGTTCGCAGTCTGGGCGCCGGCGGCGCGCGGCGTACGGGTCAGTGGTGACTTCAACGGCTGGAACTCCGCCGCGTTTCCGATGCGGGTGCTCGGCACGAGCGGCGTCTGGGAGCTCTTCATCCCCGGCGTCGGCAACGGCGCGAAGTACAAGTACCAGGTGCTCGGCGCCGACGGCGTCTGGCGCGACAAGGCGGACCCGCTCGCGCAGCACACCGAGCATCCGCCGGCGACGGCATCGGTCGTCTACACGTCGGACTACGAGTGGGCCGATGGGCAGTGGTGCGAGAACCGGTCCAAGACGGACTGGCTGCGCGCGCCGATGTCCGTCTATGAGGTGCACCTCGGCTCGTGGCGACAGGGCTTGTCTTACAAGGAGCTCGCCGAGCAGCTCGTCGACTACGTGACCGAGTCGGGCTTCACCCACGTGGAGTTCCTGCCGGTGATGGAGCATCCGTTCGGCGGATCGTGGGGCTACCAGGTCACGTCGTACTTCGCTCCGACGTCACGCTTCGGGTCACCTGACGAGTTCCGCTACCTCGTGGACCGGCTGCACCAGGCCGGTATCGGTGTGATCGTCGACTGGGTGCCAGGTCACTTCCCGAAGGACGAATGGGCGCTCGCGCGCTTCGACGGCACCGCGCTCTACGAGCACGCCGACCCGCGTCGCGGAGAGCAGCTCGACTGGGGCACCTACGTCTTCAACTTCGGCCGCAGTGAAGTGCGCAACTTCCTCGTCGCCAACGCGTGCTACTGGCTGGAGGAGTTCCACGTCGACGGGCTGCGCGTCGATGCAGTTGCCTCGATGCTCTACCTCGACTACTCGCGCAAGGAAGGCGAGTGGCTGCCCAACGAGTTCGGCGGGCGGGAGAACCTCGACGCGATCGCGTTCATGCAGGAGATGAACGCGACTGCCTACCGTCGCGTCCCCGGTGTCATCACGATGGCGGAAGAGTCGACGGCGTGGCCCGGAGTCAGCCGGCCGACCTATCTCGGCGGTCTCGGGTTCGGCTTCAAGTGGAACATGGGCTGGATGCACGACACGCTCGACTACATGTCGAAGGCGCCTGTCTATCGACAGCACCACCACCATCAGATGACGTTCTCGCTCGTCTATGCGTTCAGCGAGAACTTCATCCTGCCGCTCTCGCATGACGAGGTCGTGCACGGCAAGGGATCGCTGCTCGGCAAGATGCCCGGTGACCGATGGCAGCAGCTGGCCAACCTGCGCGCGCTCTATGCCTTCATGTGGGCGCATCCCGGCAAGCAGCTGCTGTTCATGGGCTCCGAGTTCGGCCAGGAGTCGGAGTGGTCCGAGGCGCGGTCACTCGACTGGTGGATGCTCGACCTGCCAGACCACCGCGGCGTCTTCTCGTTGGTGCGCGACCTCAACCACACCTACGCCGCGCATCCGGCGCTGTGGACCCGCGACTCCGATCCCGAAGGCTTCGCGTGGATCGACGCGAACGACGCGGAAGGCAACGTGCTGTCGTTCTTGCGGCGGGGCCTCGACGGGTCGTCGGTCGCTGTGGTGTGCAACTTCGCCGGCGTACCGCACGAGGGTTATCGTCTCGGCCTCCCGGTCGCCGGTGAGTGGCGCGAGATCGTCAACACCGACGCGGACATCTACGCCGGGAGCGGCGTCGGCAACTTCGGCGCCGTGCAGGCGGTCGACGAGCCGTGGCACGGCCAGCCTGCGTCCGCGACGCTCCGCCTGCCGCCACTCGGCGTGCTCTGGCTCGCCTCGCCCGCACCCTGACCCCACGCATGTGTCCGACGGTGAGAGGGCTATAGCCCTCTCACCGTCGGACACATCCGTTGCGGCGGGGTCTCGCCTGTGGATGACGGCAGCAAGCGTGCCTTCAGTCGCCGCACCATGGCGACATGTCCTGGGCGTTGCCACGCGAAGAGTCCGACATCTGGCAGGTCCAGGACGGCGTTGCGACACGCCAACAGCTCCAAGACTCGGGTCTGTCCGCGGCGTATGTGCAGGCGCAGGTGGACGCTGGGCGCTGGCGGGCGATCAACGAGTCGGTAATCGTCTCGCACAACGGACCGCTGACGACGATCCAGCGCATGTGGGCAGTCTGGCTGAGCTCCGAGGAGCC
>JAFAQI010000482.1 GCA_019246495.1 Frankiales bacterium
GTAGGCGTCGAGCAACGGGACCAACGCCTCGGCCTGGACGTGGCCGAGGTCGTCCAACGGCCGCTCGCGGTCGTCGCCCGGCCACGCCGACCGCTCGCCGGCGCTCCCGTGCCGGACCAGCAGACACGGCCAGGTCTCCTCGGTGTCGCGAGCGAACTCGGCTAGAACTCCGCGGTCGCGATCCGGCAACAGGTGCTGCTGGCCCTCGCGTGGCGGCAGCCACATGAGCTGGTCGACCTCGTCGTTCGGAGTGAAGTGTCCGGAGTGCAGGCGCATCGCCCAGTAGCGGACTCGCTTCGGCACGCCCTCCTTGAGGTAGTGGACCTCGCCGAGCGGCCGGCCCGCGACGCCGACGTGTCCCGTCTCCTCCCAGACCTCGCGAAGCGCGCCCAGCACGGGATGCTCGCCGGTCGTCAGCTTTCCCTTCGGCAGCGACCAGTCGTCGTACTTCGGTCGGTGCACCAGCGCCACTTCGACGCCGGACCCGCCGAGCGCCGGTCGCCAGAGGACGCCACCCGCAGCCTCGATCACCCGCGGCGCGCCGGGCATCAGCCTCGCAGCCACTTCCGGTGACGAGGCTTCGCGGCGTCCTTCCAGACGTCGGCGAATGCGGCGCGTGCGTCGTCGACAGCACGGCGTTCGCCGGCGTAGAGCAGGCCGAGGGTGAAGCTGCCTGCACCGGCCCGCGGGGCAGAGGCGAGTCGTCGGAGCACCGCGGAGGCTATGGCCGCGTCCTGGTGCTCGCCGAGCAACTCCTGCACTCCTTCTGCCTGCACCGCGAGGCCTTTGGCCTCCTTGCCGAAGAACGGCGCGACCGCCTCCGCCGCGTAACGCACCTGCTTGGCCGCGATGCGCGTCTCGTGCCAGTCCTCGTCGGTCGCGTCCGGGCGTTGCAGCCGGGTGGCATCACGCGCCAGACGCTTCCACGCGGAGCCTATGCACTCGGTGAGCGCATCCCGCGTCTTTGCTTCGGCGAGTCCAGTGGTCATCGGATCCCATGCGGCGTCCACCAGCCGGTCGACCAGCGCCATGTAACGCTCGCTGCGCAACGTCTCGACAGCTGCTGCGCGCGCATTTGCGAGGTCGCCACCCAGTTCGGACTCGAGCCGGCTGCGTGCCGATCCCACCACGTCTTCGGGGGGCAACGCGTCGATCGCGGTGAGCAGTCGAGCGAGCAGCACCTCGTTGTCACGAGCGGCGCCGAGAGAGTCCGCGACCCACTTCAGCTCGGCGCGCAACGACTTGGCCCAGACGTCGTCGACGAGTGGACCGAAGGTCTTCAACGCGCTCCGCAGCCGACGGGCGGCGACGCGCATCTGATGCACGCTGTCCGGTAGCCCTCGTCGTACGGCGGGATCCTGCGTCATGAACGCACGGACGTAACGTCGCAGGATCGCCTGGATCGCGTCCCGGGCCGGGTCGCTGAGGTTCACGGGCGCCGGCTTGGGCGGGTCCGGGTCGGCGGTCGCCTGCGGGCCGAGGGCGCGCACGACCTTGGGGACGAACTCGCCGCCCACCGCGCCGGCCGTGCGCAGGACGGTGCCGACCGCCTGGAGGACGTCGAGACCGCCACCCGCGTCCTCGACCTCGATCTCGCGGAACCGCGCGGCGACGTGCCCCTGGTTGAGCACCGACACGAGGTCGTCGGTCAGTTCGGCGAGCCGACGTCCCTCGGCGTCGTGCAACGTCGAGGCCGACCGGGTGGTGAGCAAGGTCGCCACCGGGCCGATCACTGCGGTGCGGACATAGACGGCGACGAGGTCGCGCAGCTCGTCCGGGACCGCGTCCTCCGGGCCCCGGGAGTGCAGCTCCTCGCGGGTCCCGGTGCTCGCGTCGGGGACACCGGCCTCGTGCACCGGGAACTTCAGGTGCCAGCCGTCGCCGTCGCCCTCGCCCGACCGGTGCCGCAAGGTCACGCCTTCGCGGGCGAGCCGGAGGTCAGCCGTGTCCCAGTAGACGGCCCGCAGCTCCTGCACGCGCGGCGGCGTGACGGCCGTGACGCCGGTCGCCTCGCCTTCGAGGTCCGGGATCCGGAACGGCGGATGCACCCGGAACTTCGCCTCGACCTCGCGCACCATGTCGCTCCTTACGACGCGCGCTGGTCGCGCGGGTCGGCGCTTTGCGCTGCGTGCCGGTGGATGAGGGTCCCCTGGAAGTCGACGCGACGACGGCCCTCGCTGTCGAGCAGCAGCCGGCTCCACTCGCCGTCCGGGCCGAGCTCCCAGCAGGCGGTCGTGTCGTCCATGGCGATGTCCAGTACGTCGGTCAGCTGCTCGCGCACCGCGGCGTCACGGATCTCCACCAGCGCCTCGACGCGACGGTCGAGGTTGCGGTGCATCATGTCGGCGCTGCCCAGCCAGACCTCCGGGGCGCCGTCGTTGTGGAAGCTGAAGATACGCGAGTGCTCGAGGAACCTGCCGACGATGCTGCGGACGCGAATCGTGTCGGACAGGCCCGGCACCCCCGGCCGTAGCGCGCACATGCCACGCACGACAGCGTCGATGCACACGCCCGCCGCCGACGCGCCGTACATCGCATCGATCACCTGCTCGTCGACGAGGCTGTTGACCTTCAACCTGATCGCGGCTGGTCGGCCGGCCCGCGCGTTAGCGGCCTCCCGGTCGATCCGGTGAATGATGCCGTCGCGCATCGTGTCCGGCGCGACGAGGAGCGTCGCGTAGTCGCTGTGCTTGGTGTAGCCGGACAAGTGGTTGAACAGGTCGGCGACGTCAGCACCGACCTGCTCGTCCGCCGTGAGCAACCCGACATCCTCGTAGAGACGAGCGGTCTTGGGGTTGTAGTTGCCGGTGCCGATGTGTGCATAGCGCCGAAGAGATCCGTCCGGCTCCTGCCGGACGACCAGAGCGGTCTTGGCGTGCGTCTTGAGGCCGACCATGCCGTAGACGACATGGCAGCCCGCCTGCTCCAGCGCGCGCGCCCACTTGATGTTCGCCTGCTCGTCGAAGCGCGCCTTGATCTCGACGACGACCAAGACCTGCTTGCCGGCTTCGGCCGCGTCGATGAGCGCATCGACGATCGGTGAGTCACCACTGGTGCGATAGAGCGTCTGCTTGAGCGCGAGCACAGCCGGATCGGCAGCCGCTTGCTCCACGAAAGCCTGCACGCTGGTCGCGAACGAGTCGTAGGGGTGATGCACGAGCACGTCGGACTCACGCAGAGCGGTGAAGATGTTGGCCACCTGCTGGCCGTCGCTGTCGCGGAGCCGCGGATGCGTCGTCGGGACGAACTGCTCGAACTTGAGCTGTGGTCGGTCGAGGTCGGCGATCGGCCACAGGCTTCCGAGGTCCAGCGGTCCCGGCACCTGATAGAGCTCCGGCTCGCCGACCCCCAGCTCGCGCAGCAGCAGCTCGAGCACACGACGGCTCATCGTCTCTTCGACCTCGAGGCGCACCGGCGGTCCGAAGCGTCGACGCAGCAGCTCGCGCTCGAGTGCCTTGAGCAGGTTCTCGACGTCCTCTTCCTCGACCTCGAGGTCCTCGTTTCGGGTGACCCGGAAGGTGTGCGTCTCCAGGACGTCGAGGCCGGGGAAGAGCTCGGGCAGGTGGGCCGCGATGACGTCCTCGAGGAGAACGAACCGCGAAGGACCCACCTCGACGTAGCGCGGCAGGACCGGCGGCACCTTCACCCGCGCGAAGTGCTCACGGCCGGTGTCCTTGTCGCGGAGGACGACGGCCAGGTTGAGCGACAGCCCGGAGATGTAGGGAAACGGATGTGCCGGGTCGACGGCGAGCGGCGTGAGCACGGGATAGACCCGCTCCTCGAAGAGCTCGTCGACGCGCTTCTCCTCGTCGGCCGTCAGCTCGGCGTAGTGCAGCAGGCAGATGCCCTCGTCGCGCAGCCGGGGCAGCAGATCGTCGCGGAACACCCGGACATGCCGCTCCACCTGCTCGTGCGAGCGGCGCGAGATCAGGTCCAGCTGCTCACGGGGGGACAGTCCGCTCGGAGCGGTGACGGCAATGCCGGTGGCGATGCGGCGGCGCAGACCCGCCACCCGGACCATGAAGAACTCGTCGAGGTTCGTCGCAAAGATGGCGGCGAAGCGGACCCGCTCCAACAGCGGCACGGAGGTGTCTTCGGCGAGCTCCAGCACCCGGGCGCTGTAGTCGAGCCAGCTTGCCTCACGGTCGAGAAACCGGTCCGGTGCCGGCCCAGGGCCGGGCGCCCCTAGATCCTCGAGCTCCTCGGCCAGCTCTTCGGCGTACCGGGGGACGTCCGGCACGGTCGACGGAGGCTGCTGGCTGGTCACCGCGCGAGCCTGGCACCTCCCGGGGGACAGTGCCAAGCCACAGGTGAACGCCGGGTTAACGGACGGCGAAATGCTCGTCGGAACGTGCCTGGACCGGGCGGAGTCCGACCATCTGGTCTTGCGCCGCGCCCGCCGGATGGCACAGTGAAGTCGTCGTCGTGGGGGGACCGGGAGGGGCCATGACCGATCCGTCCGTCCGCATCGAGTCCCAGCTCGACAAGGTCGCCGC
>JAFAQI010000522.1 GCA_019246495.1 Frankiales bacterium
GGCCGCCGCGACGGTGAGAGCGATGGGTGTCACTCGCCGACGCCGCCGCTCGCCGACCGCAGCGGCCGCAGCAGCGGCTGCGAGCTCGTCGAGCCGCGCCTCGAGACTGTCCGTCGGTCGCGCCGGCACACGCTGGGCGTGGCGGCCGCCGCGACGGCGTTGCCGGCTGATCACCACGCCCGAGATCTCGTTGGCGAGCGCATGCAGCTCTGCCCGGCCGTCTCGCTGGACGGGCAGGTGAAGACGCGAGCTGACGGACAACGAGCCTCCTGTCGGCGTCAGTCGTCGGCAGGACGATGGCCCGTCTTGATGACGTCGCGGAAGTCTGGCGCACATAGAGTCGGGTGATGCACCGATCTGCCCGGCTCGTCCCGTTGTTGTTCGCGGTCACGACCATCGCGGCGTGTAGCGGGAGCAATGCCACCGCGACGCAACCGGTCACCGGTACGTCATCGCATCCGACCGCCACGTCTTCGATTGCGGCGGTGGGGACGACGGCGCCCGGCAACGCGAGCGCGCGGCCCGGGCACTTGCCGGGTGCCACGAGCGCGGCATCGCCGGCAGCGCACGGGTCGGCGGCTGCGTCGGGCGGTCCCGTCGCGGCGTCGGCGTCGCCGCAGGCTCGCGGCAGCGGATCCTCTGCCGCTGATGGCATGCCTGCGCCGGGTGTCTACGACTATCGCCTCAGCGGTCAGGAGAAGTCACCGCTCGGCACGCGCACTCTGTCGGGGACGAGCACGCTGACGGTCGACGCGCCGCAGGGGAACTCCCAGCATTCGCAGCAGAAAGACGACGACGGCACCACCGACCAGACGGTGACGTTGACGAAGAGCGGCCTGTATCTCGCCGACCTCAAGATGCACCAGCAAGGGTTCAGCGAGGAGTTCGCGCCGCGCTCGCCGGTGCTGCTCTATCCGGCGACGGCGACGGTTGGTCGCCAGTGGTCCTGGCACATGACGTCGACGGACGGCAACTACACGCTGCGCGCCACTCTGACGGTCGCCAAGTCGTCCGGCCACGCGGTCGTGCATGGCCAGCGCCTTCGCACCGTCACCGTGCGCGCGGTGCTGCAGATCAGCGGAAGCGCCATCAAGATGACGATCCACCAGACCGACGTCGCTGCGCGCGACGGGCTCATCGTTCGCGAGTGCGCGGTCGGCGACGGCACGGCGTACGGCGCGACGTTCCACTCCGACGCCACCCGCGTCCTGGAGAGCTCCCAGCCGCACTCGTGACGGATCGGCTCAGCTGCCGGCGGGCTGGCCAAGGTTGTCGGCGTTCTGGATGTTGGCGAGCCGCACCTGGCCGTGAGCGATGAGCCGTTGCTGCCCGTCGACGATCTCGACCTGCCACAGCTGCTGCGTGCGCCCGCGCTGCAACGGCGTAGCGGTAGCCGTCAACGTGCCCTCGCGGTGCGCGCGGATGAAGTTGGTGTTGTTGCTCACGCCGACCACGTGACCGCGGTCACCGAACCAGATCGCGCCGGCCACACTCGCCGCCGTCTCGACGATCGAGCAGTAGACGCCACCGTGAACGATCCCGTAGGGCTGCAGCAGATGTTCGGCCACCGGGCACGTGTAGACGACGCGGTCGGCGGTCGCCTCGACGAGCTCGATGCCGAGCACGTCCTGGAACCTGCCGGAGGTCAACCCCTCCACGACATCCGCCTCCATCGTCTCGTCCGACGGCGTCCATCCAACTAGACGTCGCGATGTGCGTCGTTCACGGGTCAACAGCGTCTGCACTGGTCTTCACAGGAATCGCACAGGTTGCCCGCAGGAATCGATCAGCGAGCTCCCAGATTCTGGGACGATGACGCGAAGCCTCACGGACGGGACACGTGCGATGACGACGCCCAACGCAGCCACGCCGGAGGCGCGGTTGCTTGTCGTCGACGACGAGCCCAACATCGTCGAGCTGTTGTCGGCGAGCCTGCGTTACGCCGGCTTCGAGGTCGCCGTTGCGCGCTCCGGCCCAGAGGCGGTGCGCGCGGCGCGGGAGTTCCGCCCCGACCTCATGCTGCTCGACGTGATGATGCCGGGGATGGACGGTTTCGACGTCCTCCGGCGGCTGCGATCCGACGGCACGCGCGTGCCGGTGCTCTTCCTCACTGCGCGGGACTCCACCGAGGACAAGATCTCCGGACTCACGCTCGGCGGCGACGACTACGTCACCAAGCCGTTCAGCCTCGAGGAGGTCATCGCGCGGATCAGGGCGATCCTGCGCCGGTTCGCGCACGAGCGTTGCGCGCGCCCAGCTGCGCGACTCGCGTTCGCGGACATCGAGCTCGACGAGGAGACGCACGAGGTGTGGAAGGCCGGTGGTGCGGTGTCATTGACGCGCACCGAGTTCAACCTGCTGCGCTACTTCATGCAGAACGCGGGCCGCGTGCTGTCCAAGGCGCAGATCCTCGACCAGGTGTGGCACTACGACTTCGGTGGTGACGCCAACGTCGTCGAGTCCTACGTCTCCTACTTGCGCCGCAAGATCGACACCACCGAACCGAAGCTCCTGCACACGCTGCGCGGGGTGGGCTACACCTTGCGCTTGCCGCGCTCATGACGCCCCCATGAGGCAGTTCTTCGACCGGATGCCGCTGCGAGTGCGGCTAGTCGCGTCGGCAACCTTGCTCGTGGTCGTCGGTCTCGGGATCTCCGGCGTCGCCGCCGCGACGACGCTGCGCGGTTATCTCGTGCAGCGGGTC
>JAFAQI010000456.1 GCA_019246495.1 Frankiales bacterium
CGCATCACCGCGACGACCTCGCCGAGCGGTGGTGGCGCGGCGACCGGACGGCCGGCGAACGCGTCGGCGAGGTCGCGGAAGAGCCATGGCCGGCCGAGGCAACCGCGGCCCACGACGACGCCGTCACATCCGGTCTCGGTCATCATGCGCACGGCGTCGGGAGCAGCCCACACATCACCGTTGCCGAGCACCGGGACGCTCGTGACGGCCTCCTTCAGCCGCGCGACGGCGGACCAGTCCGCGCTGCCGGAGTAGAGCTGTTCCGCCGTACGCGCATGCAACGCCACCGCCGCGACGCCTTCGTCCGCGGCGATGCGGCCGGACTCCACATAGGTCAGCGAGTCGTCGTCGACTCCCTTGCGCATCTTGACGGTGACCGGTACGACGCCGGCCGCGCGCACGGCGGCGCGCATGATGTTGCGGAACAGCACACGGTGCAGCGGCAGCGCCGCGCCCGCGCCGAGCCGGGTCACCTTCGGCACCGGACAGCCCATGTTGAGGTCGATGTGGTCCGCGCCGTAGTCCTCGACGACGATGCGGATCGCCGTCGCGACGACAGCCGGGTCGACGCCGGAGAGCTGGATGCTGTGCGTCGTCGCATCCGGCTCGCGCGCCACCATGCCGCGGGTCTTCTCGTTGCCCTCGACGAGCGCCCTGGCGGAGATCATCTCGCTGACATAGAGCCCCGGCCCGACCGACCGGCAGAGCCGGCGGAACGCCGCGTTGGTCACGCCGGCCATGGGTGCCAGCACGACAGGCGGGTCGACCTCGATCGCACCGATCTTCAGCGCCACAGCGAGGTCACCTCGACTCCGAGCTCGGCGAGGAGCCGTCTCAGCAACGGCAGCGAGAGCCCGATGACATTGCCGGCGTCGCCCTCGATGCCGTCAACGAACGGCGCCGAGCGACCGTCAAGAGTGAACGCGCCGGCGACCCGAAGCGGTTCTCCGGTCGCGACGTAGGCATCGATCTCGGCATCGCTCGGAGCGCCGAAGCGCACCACCGTGTCCGCGACCTGTTGCACGACCTGACCGGTTGCCGCGTCGACGACGCAATGGCCGGTGAGCAGCACTCCGGTGCGCCCCCGCATCCGATGCCAGCGCGCGACCGCGTCAGCCTCGTCGGCGGGCTTGCCGAGCAGCTCGCCGTCGAGCAGCAGCATCGAGTCGCACCCGACCACGACGCTGTCGCTGCCGGCGAGGTCGCCCTTGGCCACCGTGAGCGCCTTGAGCTCCGCCACCGCCTGGACGTGCTCCCACGGGTCGGCCAGGTCGACGGACGACTCGTCCACGCCGCTCACCACGACCGTGGGATTGAAGCCGGCGTCTCGGAGCAGCCGCAACCGCGCCGGGGAGGCGGAGGCCAGGACGAGACGGCGGGACACGAACATCAATGCTAGGCGCGGGTCGGGCTCCGGAGCAGGAGCGCGCGCGGCGCCGTCGAAGTCCCAGCCATGTCGCGCTGGCCCCGCCTCCTCGTCGGTCTGCAAGCCCTCGCGCTCGTCATCGCGGTCTCCTCCGCGACCGCCGCGCGGTCCAGCGACGCTTCCCCGGTGGCCGCACCCGCGGGTGCCATCTCGCGCAACGTGGAGTTCGTCGCCAATCTGCCGGAAGCTGCATCCGCCATCTCGATCAACTTCATCGGCGACACGATGTTCGTCAGCACCGTGAAGGGGCTGCTCTCCTACGACGTATCCGATCCCGCACACCCACGCCTGCTCGGCGGACTCCCCTACTACATCTGGGAGAACGAGGACGTCGACGTCGACGCCAAGCGGCACCTGCTGTTCGTGTCGCGCGACCCGCGCGGTTTCACCTCGCCGGCGACGACGGCATTCCCCTACGGCGCGGTCGAGGTTTACGACGTCTCCAATCCGGCGGTCTTCCGGCCGGTGTCGGTCACGACGCTGCCGACGGGACACACCACGACGTGTGTCGCCGGCTGCCGGTGGACATGGACCGGCGGCCCGGCGACGAGTTCGCTGGACCCGCACAACTGGGGCTTCGGCCGGCCGATCTTCGCGCTCGACATGCGCGACCCCGCACATCCGAAGCGCTGCCCCGACCCCATCGACACCGGCCGCAGCGACGGCGTCACGACTTACGCGCATGACGTGCAGGTCGACGCGCGCGGCATCGCGTGGGTCTCTGGCGACGGCGGCGTGCGTGGCTACTGGGTCACGGGCCGGCACCGCAACCCGGTGACCGGGCGGCTGCAGAAGGCCACCGGATGCAAGCCGGTGCCTTATGCCGGCGGTGGCACGACGCTCGGTCGCTACACGACGCGCGCCGGGCTGATGCACAACGCGTGGCGCGACGTGAACGCGAAGCTCGGCGGTCAGCGCGGCGTGACCCTTTATGCGACCGAGGAAGTGACGGGCGCGTCGTCGTGCAAGGGCTTCGGCCGCTTCGCGACGTATGACCTGCGCGGCTCCTTCCGCGGCGAGGGCTGGCGCAACATCGCGAAGACACACTTCCGGTTGCGCGAGCTGGACACCTGGACGCCGGAGAAGCAGCAGGGCAGCACCGGCTGTGACTCGGCCCACTACTTCACGGACCGCGGCGACCAGTTGCTCGCCGGCGCTTACTACACGCAGGGCACGCGGTTCCTCGACGTGAGCGACCCGCGGCACATCCGCCAGGTTGGCTACTTCCGGCCCGACGACGCGAACACGTGGGCGGCGTACTGGCACCGGGGCTACGTCTTCATCGCCGACCTCCAGCGCGGCGTCGACGTCATCCGGCTGCGCGGATCCGCCTCGCCGCCCTCGTCGATGCCGGCGCTCGTGGCGCCGCCGCTGCCGGCCGGACGCGAGCTCAGCAAGGTGGGCGTGCGTCGCGACCCGCACTGGCACTGGATGTGCGTCGTACCGCGCAACGTCTGACCATCGTTCGGTCCGTCGCCTGTGGATCCAGCGGTGGACAAGCGCGTGGATGAACACGGCTGGCCGGGGACAACTCGCCCGCTTCTGTGGACATCGTGTGTACGACGAAAACTTCCGGAAGAAAGTTGCCGAAAGCCCTTGTGCCATGGCTTTCCAGGCCGTAGAAATCCGATGTCGCCAAGCGACGGCAGGCCCCCGGAGGCGACTCCGGAGCCGGCGAGGAAGGGCAACCGACTTCGCTGGTGGCCGCCGAGGCGCGGGCGATCGGAACCGCCAGGCGCTGCGCTGTCGAGCGATCGACGGTGTGCGCGGCGGAACCGTAGCGAGGCCCTCCAACTCATACTTGGAGGGCCTCGCCCCTTTCCGGCGTCGTTCGGCGGACGCCGTACGCTTTCGGGGTGGCATCTGCCCTGACCATCGCCGCGCGGCGTGAGTTCCGCTGGCTGGTGATGCACCGCGGCACGCGCACGATGTCGGTGCGGCAGGCACGCAAGGGCCTGCCCGTGGCGCGGCTGATGTTCGAGCCGGGCGCACGGGTGGATCCCTATCCGCTGTTCGAGGAGATCCGGGCGGCCGGGCGGATCGTCCCGACGCCGATCATGCACGCGGCGGTCGACCACGCGATCGTGTCGGGTGCTTTGCGGGACAGCCAGAACTTCGGCGTCGCGTTCGGCGATGCCGATGGGACGCCGGCCATCATCCGGTTCGCGTTCAAGGCGCCGGACCCTAACGTCGCCAGCGTTGTCGATGCGCCGTCACTGCTCGCGGTCGACCCGCCGACGCACACGCGATAC
>JAFAQI010000535.1 GCA_019246495.1 Frankiales bacterium
GTGTCCGTCGCGCCGCTGTCGCGCCAGCGCTGCTCGGTGCTCATGCCCTGGCGGTAGCGGTCGAGGACGTCCGCATGGTCGACGGAGAGCATGGCGATCCGTTCGTCGTCGTCGCTCGTCGGATAGCCGCGGGTGTTGAGCGCCTCCTGCAGGAGGCGGTGCGCGGAAGCAACTGATTCGGCGGGCGCATCGACGAAGCGCTCCTGCACGAGTCGCCATTCGTCCCGGAAGCGTTGCGCAACGGTGGGGTCGAGCGGGGTGATGTCGAGCTCGTCGTGACGCGCCTGCCGGTCCCTGAGCTCCTTGGTGGCGGCGCGTTTGCTGCCGGCGTCGTCAACGGTCCGGTCGTACTCCGAACCGAACGTGCCGCGCAGCTGCGACTGACGCCGTGCGCGCAGCATCAGCGCGACGACAGCGACGATGACGAGAACGGCAATGATGGCGATGACGAGAACGGTCATGGCACCTCCCGGGCACCTCGCTGGGCTAGACCATTGGTCTGCCCCGCACGACACGATGCGGAACCACTCGACGCACCGGTTACGTCGAACTGCCCCCGGCGGTACGCCGCGAGCCAGCCGTCACTCCCGCCCACAGGGTGAACGCGGCGACCGCACATGAGCTCGCGGCGGCCATGCACGTCGGCCCGGAATGAAAGCCCCGTTCCGAGATCACGAGCAGCCGGTCCCGATGGATCTGCCCGATCGTGTCGTCCGGGAGGTCCGGCTGATCGAGCTGACCGGCCGGCCCCACTCTGATGCCAGTGGTCCGATACGTCGGGCCGGCTCCAGGGCCCAGATCCCACCACTGAACTGCGAGCGCGACCGAGCCGGCGATGGCAGCGGCCGCCGCAGCGAGGCACCACCTGTGCGACCGGACACCGCGCAGAGCCCAGAAGCGAAAGAGTGCGGCCACTGCGGTGAGGAGCAAGCCCGCCGACCACCAGGTCGACGCCGCCCAAGCACTGGCGGATCTGACGCGGGTTCCATGCCCGGACGCCAGGAAGACGCCGAACCTCACGTCGAACCAGGGAAGAAATTCAGCGAGTACGGCGACGAACGCGGCGAACAGCAACCAGCTTCGCTGCAGAGCGCGCCGAACGCCCAGCGATGACGCCACCTGCCGAACCTAAGGCGCGTCGAGCGGCAGGACTAGGACGCCGAGTGCGCGCCGGGGGACTCGAACCCCCACGTCCGAAGACACAACTTCCTAAGAGTTGCGCGTCTACCTATTCCGCCAGGCGCGCGAGCGTCCTCATGGTAGTGCTCCGACTCCCCTTCGGACGGCACTCGAAGTGCAAGGAGCGTCCGACGTTTTTCTGCTCTTGGTTCAGCGGTAGAGGGCGACACCCCAGGGCACTGGTTGGGCCGCGGTGAGTCGGACTCGGACGGGCAGCCGACCGTCGGCGGAAGACAACGCAACCACGCCGACCGGCCGGCCGATGCACCGCGCCGACGACGTGACACCGGCGACCTCGACGACAGCGCGACCGGTGGAGCAGCGGAGGACGACGTAAGAGGTCGTGACAGCCCCGACCTTGAAAGTGCGGCCAGCGTTGCGAGTGCCGGCGGGTACGACGACACCGGCGAGCCGCGTGACGGCAGCGCTCACGAAGCCTGGCTGGGCAAAGTGCGCAGGAAACAGCTGGCTCGTCGAGGGGAGCACCGGCGGAGCAACGGGAGCCGAGTCATCAGTGCGGGCGAGCAGCAGGCTCAAGACCAGCGCCGCGATGGCGGCTGCGGCAGCCGCGAGGAGCCCGACGACGGCGATCCGGCGGATGTCGCGCGCGGAGTCGACCACCGCAGCGGCCGCGGGGTCGTCGATCGCGACCCCTGGGAGCTCCACCGCGCGATCGTAGGCCGCAGCGCCAACCGTCGAAGTCGGCGCACAGCAAGGCAATTGCGAACTTCGGAACTTCGCAGCAGGAACCGGGCAGCTCGACGTCGAAGCCGCCGCCTGTCATGGAAGAGAGCGCCGTCGAGGTCGTGTGCCGCCGACGCAGCGGGCACTGGGAGATCAGCGTGCCCGACGTTCCGGACCTGGCGTTGAAGGTGGACCGGCTCGAGGACGTCCCGAGCGTCGTACGACGCGCGATCGCGACCACGCAAGACTCACCGGACGACGCCGTCCGGGTCCTGCTCGACGTCCGCGGCCGGTAGCCGGACGCTAGGCGGGGAGCTCCGCCAGGAAGGCCGGTAGGTCTGCAGCGAGCGCACGCAGCGCCCGGCCGCGATGGCTGATCGCGTCCTTCGCCTCGGGCGCCATCTCGGCGGTCGTCAGCTCCGAACCGTCCGGCAGGAAGATCGGGTCGTAGCCAAACCCACCGCTCCCCCGTGCCGCGCGCAGCAAGCACCCGTCGACCCGCCCTTCGCGCACGAGCACGGCACCGTCCGGTCGCGCCGCAACCGCCGCACAGACGAACGCAGCCCCGCGCCGCTCGTCCGGCACGTCCGCGACCTGATCGAGCACGAGCCGCAGGTTGGCCTCGTCCGCACCGTGCCGACCGCTCCATCGCGCCGAGAGAACACCTGGCATTCCGTTGAGCGCATCCACCTCGAGGCCGCTGTCGTCGGCGATCGCGACGAGCCCGGTGTGCTTGGCCACTGTCACGGCCTTCTTCACCGCGTTGTCCGCGAACGTCTCGCCGTCCTCGACAACTTCCGGTACGCCGGGGACGTCGTCGAGGCCAACGATGTCGAAAGCGCCGGTCGCGTTGCCTGCTGACTTCGGCGGCCACTGCACGGCGAGGATCCGGCGCAGCTCCTCGAGCTTGTGCGGGTTGCGCGTCGCGAGCACGATCCGCAGCGGCGGACTGGTCACATCTCGTGCGAGGCAGGACCACCGCGCGGCCGGCGCGGCGCCGCCAACGCCTGCTGCTGCAACGCGGTCAGCTCTGCACAACCCCGCACGCCGAGGTCGAGCAACGCGTCGAGCAACGACCGCTCGAACGGCTCGCCTTCCGCGGTCCCCTGCACCTCGACGAACCGGCCGTCGCCGGTGCACACGACGTTCATGTCGGTCTCGGCCGCGACATCCTCCTCGTAACAGAGGTCCAGCCTCGGGCCGTCCGCGAACAGACCGACCGACACCGCAGCGACCGACGACACGAGCGGCTCGCCGGCGAGCGCCGACCGCTGGCGCAGGTAGTCGACCGCGTCGGCGAGTGCGACGTAGGCACCGGTGATCGCCGCGGTGCGCGTCCCACCGTCCGCTTGCAGCACGTCGCAGTCGAGGACGATGGTGTTCTCACCGAGCGCGCGGTAGTCGATGCAGGCACGCAGCGATCGCCCGACGAGCCGGGAGATCTCATGCGTGCGCCCGCCAAGCCGGCCCTTCACCGACTCGCGGTCCGAGCGGGTGTGCGTCGACCGCGGCAGCATCGCGTACTCCGCCGTCACCCAGCCCAGCCCGCTCCCCTGCCGCCAGCGCGGCACGCCCTGCGTCACCGACGCAGCGATCAGCACCCGCGTCTTGCCGAACTCCACGAGCACCGATCCCTCGGCATGGTCGAGCCAGTCCCGGGTCATCGTCACCGGGCGGAGCTCGGTCGGCGCGCGGCCGTCCGGGCGTGACATGTCGGCCTCCGCGGAGTCAGATCTCGAACGTCGCGTCGGCCGCTGCGACGGAAAGGTCACCGTCGAACCCGGCCTCGGCCTCCGCGAGCGTACGGTCCCGGTCACCCCACGGCACGAGGTGGGTGAGCACGAGCCGGCCGACGTCCGCGCGCGTCGCGTGCTCCGCCGCCTCGCGCCCGGTGAGATGGATGTTGGGCGGGTTGTCCTCACCATCGAGGTACGACGCCTCGCACAGGAACAGGTCCGTCCCGGAGGCGAGCTTCACGAGCTCGTCGCAGACACCGCTGTCCGCGCTGTAGGTCAGCGACCGGCCGCCGGCAGAGATCCGCATCGCATAGGTCTCGACGGGATGGTTGACCCGCGCGAGCTCGACGTCGAACGGGCCGATCGACAACCGGCCCGGCCCACTCTGCGGATAGAAGTCATAGACCGCGTGCAGCAGCTCGTCGACCGGCCGGCCGAAGGCGCCCATCAGGTGCCGCTCGATGTCGCTCGGCCCATAGACCGGCAGGCACTCCGGCGTGCCGGCCGGGTGGTACCGGCGCGCGTAGGTGTAGGTGACGAGGTCGAGGAAGTGGTCGCCGTGCATGTGGCTGATGACGATCGCGTCGAGGTCGAGCAGGCCTACGGCCCGCTGCAACGCACCGGTCGAGCCGTTGCCCGCGTCCAGAAGCAGCCGGAACCCGTCGTGCTCGACGAGGTACGACGAACACGCCGACGCCGGCCCGGGAAAGGTTCCCGCGCAGCCGATGACGGTGAGCTTCACGAGGGCTGGCTCGACAGCAACTGCGGCGCCCGCTCGGCTCGCACAACCTCGCCGACCTCGGGGCCCAGGAAGCGGCGGCCGAGCCGGCCGAACGGTTCCGGGTCACCGGTCGCGAGGAAGCGATGCACCGGCGCCGGAAGCGACTCGTCGCGGAAGAGCTCGCCACGCGCGAGTGCGCGGTAGACGTCCTTCGCCGTCTCCTCTGCGCTCGACACGAGCGTGACGTCGTCGCCGAGGACGTAGGAGATGACGCCGGTCAACATCGGGTAGTGCGTGCATGCGAGCACGACGGTGTCGCAGCCGGCCTCGACGATCGGCGCGAGGTAGTCAGCGGCCGTCTCGAGCAGCTCCTGCCCCCAGGTCTCGCCGCGCTCCACGAACTCGACGAACCGCGGGCACGCGACGCTGGTCAGCTCGACCTGCGGGGCGGCAGCGAACGCGTCGTCGTAGGACCCGCTCGTGACCGTCGCCGCGGTGCCGATGACGCCGACCCGGTTGTTGCGCGTCGCGGCGACGGCCCGGCGTACAGCGGGGTGGATCACCTCGACCACCGGCACGGGATAACGCTCGCGGGCGTCACGCAGGCACGCCGCCGACGCCGAGTTGCACGCGATGACGAGGAGCTTGACCTGCTGCTCCTCGACGAGGTGGTCCATGACGTCGAGGGCGAACCGGCGGACCTCGGCGATCGGCCGCGGCCCGTAGGGGCAGTGCTCGGTGTCACCGACGTAGACGACCGGCTCGTGCGGCAGCTGGTCGAGCACGGCACGCGCGACCGTGAGCCCTCCGACCCCACTGTCGAAGATGCCGATCGGAGCCTCCACGCGGTGCAATGTATCTGTAACTCCGTGTTCAGCGGACGTGTGACGTGCGTCACCCGTCAGGTGGCCGACAGTCTCCCCTCATGGCTTGGTGAAGTAGTTCACGACGGCCGCGGCCAAGGCGTTGCGGTTGGCCTGCGTCCCGAATGACTCGAATGGGAACGCAAGGAACACAACGCGGTAGTGCCCACCCGTGTCGGCGGAGGTATCCCGCACGGCGAGCCCGTCGGGCTGGCCTGCGTCGTCCTTGAACTGCGCTACGGCGGGACCATTCGGGGTGATCTCGTCCGAGCAGTCGCAATAGTCGCTCGGCAGGTTCGCCGGCACACCCGCGCTGAACGCGCCGCCCACGCCGGTGTTCGGGATGCCGTGGTAGGCCGCGGTCAGCTTGTCGTTCTGCGTCTCGCTGCCGTCCCACGTGACGTGCAGATAGTCGTGCACGAAGCCGGTCGTGCCGGCGCCCTGGTCGAGCAGGTCCATGCCGGAGACGAACAGCCGGTTGCCCGCGTCGAGGTAGCCCTTGAGCAAGGGCTCGTACTTGCCGAGCGGGTCGGGATAGCCCGTGCCGGTGAACCAGTAGACCTGCGGGTGCGCGGCGAGGAACCCGGCCGGCAGCACCGGCTCGGCCGAGAGGTCCCAGACCGACGCGCTCACGCCCGCGGCCTGAAGCGCCGTCTGGTACGTCGGGGTCTGGTCGCCCGGTGCCGACGGACCGCCGGCTCCGCTGCCGTCGACGATGAGCGCCTGCACCGCGACGGCGATGGAGGTCACGTCGCTCGTCGCCTGCACGAACGGGACAGCGTGCGACGTCGCGACGATCGCCTCGGTGTCGCGGTCGCCGTCCGTTGCCGAAGCCGGCACGTCGACGGAGATGCACAGCGTCTGGCTTGCACCCGGCGCGATCTGCGTCGTGTGCGTGACCGGGGTGGTGCAGCTCGCGTCGAGGATGGCCGTGTTCCAGCCGGTGGCTTGATCAGCGACCTCGTAGGAGTCGGCGGCGTAACCGTGGTTGGTGACGTCGACGGTGAACTTCACGGCGTGACCCACCCGGGCACCGTCGACCTGGCTGCGCGGTGCGATGCCGACCGCGTGCTTCGGAGCGATCGGTGTCGTGTGCGGGCTGCCGGAGGTGCCATAGCTGCGGTTGCCTGCATGTGCCGACACCTGCAATCCG
>JAFAQI010000194.1 GCA_019246495.1 Frankiales bacterium
ACGGCGCCGAAGCGCTGATCACCGCCGTCGCCGCGCAGGCAAGTGACGACCGCGCCGTCGTGCTGCTCTGGCGCACCTGACCGGCCGGATTAGGCGACCGACCGACCTAGGGGCGCGGCTGCACCGCGGACGGCGTCACCGGATGCGTGGCCATCGACGAGTACGCCGACTCGACCCACTCGGTGAGCAACGGCCGCGTCTCCGCGGGGTCCACGACGTCGTCGACGAGGAACCGCTCGGCGGTGCGGAACGGCGAGCGCACCGCTTCCAGTTCGGCCGCGATCTCGGCCTTCACGCGTGCCGCATCGTCACCGGCGTCGGCGAGCATCCGCTTGAACGCGACCTCGAGGCCGCCTTCGACCGGCAGCGATCCCCAGTCGCCGGACGGCCAGGCGATCCGGTAGCTGTAGCGATGGTGCGGCCGGTGGCCGGCGCCCGCGACACCGAACACCCGCCGGACAAGCACCGACGCCCATGGCACCGTCGATTGATAGACCGCGGCGAGAGCGCGTGCGCCGTGCCGGATCGTGCCGGACCGCTCTGCCGTGCTGCCGATGACGAAGCCGGGCTGGTCCACGAGATGTACGACCGGCAAGTGGAACGTCTCCGCCAGGTCGACGAACCGCGCCAGCTTGTCGGCACCGTCGGCGGTCATTCCTCCGCCGTAGAACTTCGGATCGCTCGCCAGCACCGCGACCGGCCAGCCGTCCAGCCGAGCGAGTGCCGTCACGGTCGACCGCGCGAAGGTCTGGCCGAGCTCGAGCACGGAGCCGAGGTCGAACACCGACGCGAACAGCCGGCGGACGTCGTACGGCGCCCGGCGGTCGCGCGGCACCAGATCGCGAAGCGTTGCGTCGCGCCGCCCTGGTTCGTCGTCGACCTGCGCGGCGCGGACGGGAAGCGTCGAGGTGTTGGGCGGAAGCAACGACAGCACTGTCCGCACGGCGTCGAACGCCGCGTCCTCGGTGTCGACGACGAGGTCGACCGTGCCGGCGCGCGCGACGACGTCGATGCCGCCGAGGAACTCCTTGTCGACGCTCTCGCCCATGCCGGCCTCGACGACAGCCGGACCGGCGACGAACACCTGCGCGATTCCGCGTACGCCGATGGCGACGTGGCTGCTGACGAGACGAGCCGCACCGAGACCCGCGACGGGACCGAGCGCGCAGGCGATCACCGGCACCCGCGCGAGGTTGGCGACGACGTGGTCCCAACCGGGGTTGTAGGGCACGTAGGTCCGGCCCGCGTCGGTGAGCGTCTTGACACTGCCACCGCCGCCGGTGCCGTCGATCAACCGCACCAGTGGGACGCTGGTTTCACCGGCCATGCGCTCGGCCAGCACCTGCTTCTCGTGGATCGACGCGTCAGCGGCTCCGCCGCGCACGGTGAAGTCGTCGCCCGCGACGACGATCCGTTGCCCATGCAGCCGCCCGAACCCGGTCACGAAGTTCGTCGGTACGACGTCGACGAGCGCCCCGTCGTCGTCGTACGTCGCCGCGCCGGTCAGCGCGCCGACCTCGCGGAAGGTTCCGGCGTCGAGCAGCCGGTCGATCCGCTCGCGCACCGTCAACCGTCCGGCGTCGTGCTGGCGGGCGATGCGCTCGTCCCCGCCCATGCGGGCGGCGAACGAGTGCCGTAGCGCGAGCTCCGTCAGCTCGGCGTCCCACTCACCCACGCCGCGCGCCATAGACACCGCGTTCGGGGGCGTTGCTCTCGTCCGATTGGACGACCGCCCCGCCCTCGATCAGGTCGGTGACCTCGCTCTCGCTGAATCCCCAGTCGCGAAGTGTCGATGTCGTGTCCTCGCCGGGCAGCCGGGGCGCACCGGCGATCGCGCCGGGGGTGCGGTCGAACCGCGGCGCGGGCGCTGGTTGTGTCACGCCGTCGATCTCGACGAGCGTCTCCCGGGCCCGGACGTGCGGATGCTCCTTCGCCTCCGTCAGTCGCATCACCGGCGCGACGCACGCATCGACGTCGGCGAAGAGTGCCGCCCACTCGTCCCGGGACTTGGTGGCGAACGTCTCGGCAAGAAGCTTGCGCAGCTGCGGCCACTGCGCGATGTCGTGCTGCGGCGGGATCCGGTCGGCGAGGTCGAGCACGCGGACGAGCTCGGCGAAGAACTGCCGCTCGAGTGCGCCGACGGCGATCCACTCACCGTCCGCGCACTCATACGTGTCATAGAACGGCGCGCCGCCGTCGAGCAGGTTGCTGCCGCGCTGGTCCTGCCAGATGCCGGCCGCAAGATGACTGTGCACCATCGCCGTCAGCGTCGCGACACCGTCGACCATCGCGACGTCGACGACCTGGCCACGGCCACTCGTTCCGCGTTCGACCAGCGCCGCGAGGACACCGTTGACGAGCAGCATCGAACCGCCGCCGAAGTCGGCGACGAGGTTGAGCGGCGGCACCGGCTTGCGGCCGGGCTCACCGACAGCCGAGATCGCGCCGACGATCGACGCGTAGTCGATGTCGTGACCCGCACGTTGCGCCAGCGGCCCGTCCTGCCCCCAGCCGGTCATGCGCGCATAGACCAGCCGCGGGTTGCGCCCGAGCAGCTCCGCCGGGCCGATGCCGAGCCGCTCCGCGACGCCTGGCCGGAAGGCCTCGACGAAGACGTCGGCCTCGTCCGCGAGCCGGCGTACGACGTCGGCTCCCGCCGGGTTCTTCAAGTCGACCGCGACGGATCGCCGGCCGCGGGCGAGTGTGTCCTTGCGATACGGCACCAGTGAGAGCCCTGGGCCGCTCGGCCGGTCGATGCGCACGACCTCGGCGCCGAGGTC
>JAFAQI010000248.1 GCA_019246495.1 Frankiales bacterium
GCCGCTCGGTGTCGGCGACGGCCCGTGCGACGACGTCCTCGAGGGACTCCTCGGGCTCGTCCGCGGGTTCCACCAGGGCGTCGAGCTGCGCCTGTACGCCGTCCTCGCCCAGCAAGGCTTCGTGCAGCGAGTCGATCTTCGCGATCAGCTCGTCGACGAGCCCGCCGCCTTCGGTGCGCTCGTGCAGCTCGTCGAGCCTCGCGCGGATCACGGTGAGCTCCTGCTCGGCCTCGGGCGAGAGCTTGCCGCTGTCGGGGTCGTCGTCGAGAAGCTCGCCGATGTTGGCGCCGACCTCGTCGAGGCGCTGCCCGTGCGCGCCGAGGGACTCCGCGAGCGTGTCGAGCCGCTCGAGCATCGACGGCAGTGTGGTCTCGATGCGGCCGAGCCGGTTGCCGAGCGAGTCGAGCGGACCCGCGCCGCGCAACACCACGGCCTCGATGTCCGTGCGGCTGGGCAGCTCGGCCGCGCGGGCGGCGACTCCGGTGAACGCATGGCGCAGCTCGCGCACTCCGCCGTCGAGGTTGTCGACCTTCTGCTGCATCCCCTGCACCGAGGCGGTGATCTCTTCGAGGCCGCGCAGCCGCTCGTGCAGCCGGTCGAGCCCGCCTTGCAGCGTCTCGATGCGCTGCCCGAACGCCGGCAGTGCCTTGAGACCGCCGGTCATGCCGTCGACAGCCGCGGTGTGCTGCTGCATCGCTTGCGTGAGCTCGGCGATCGACGCCCGGATCTCGGCCAGGTCGTGACCGCGCTGCTGCACCAGCCGGCCGACGCCGTCGGTGCGTTCGGCGAGCAGGCGGACGGCTTCGCGGATGTCACCGGCGATACCGGCGACGGCCGACTCCAGATCACTGGTGGAGCCCGATCCCAGCGTGCTGAGCTGGTGGGTCAGCGCGGCGACCTGGGCGCGAAGCTCGGCGACCGCACCGGCGAGCTGGCGCTGCTCACTGAGCTGGTCCTCGACCGCCCGGGACAGCAGGCTCTGCATGCGTTCGGACATCTGCGCCGCGGACCCAGGGTCTTGAGTCACGGGCTCGCTCCTCGGTCGCCTGGGACGGGACTGGTACGCCGGGACGCACCCGGCCGGTCGTCAGGCGCAGTATCCCGTGTAAATCGACCGCGAGACGGGACTTTGCGAACGGCGCCCTCGGCGCGTCGCGGGCACGCTAGGGAAGCAGCGGCTCGAGCCTGCGGTTCACCGCGTCGAGCGCCGCCCGGATCGTCGCCTGCCGCACGTCCTCGCGAACGACAGCCGAGCCGGTGAGCCGGTCGGTGCTGCCGCCGGTCGAGACCATCGTCACGGACACCAGAACCGTGCGGTCGCGGCCGTTGGGCGTTACCTCGACCTGGTCGACCTCGAAGCGAACCTTGGCGTCGACGAGCTGCTCGAGCGCACGCAGCGCGGCCGTCGCAACGGCGCGGTGGACGCCGGTCTGCGTCGCCGAGCCGGTGCTCTCGCCGCGCACGGTCTCCGCGCGATAGCTGAGCGACACGGTGGCGGTGACATCAAGGCCGCTGGAGACCAGTTGCATGCGGGAAATGACCGGGCGTCGGCCGTTCGGCTGCTCGGGCACCTCGGGTGTCGGGGCGTCCTCGATCAGCTGCACGCGTTCGGCGTCGACTCCGAGTCCGAAGCGCTCGCGGAGGAGCCGGCCGACCTTGGTCGCGACCTGGACCTCGTCGACACCGGGTGACAGGCCGAGGCGCAGCAGCCCGAGGCCACCACCCTCGTCGTCGGGCTCGACGTCGGCTTCGGCGACACCGGGCACCGCACGCAACGCGGCAACGATCTCCGCGTAGTCGGCGACGGTCACCGCAGCCACCTCTCCCGAGACTCGAACCTGGCTTCCCATGACGGGATCGGTGGTCCGAGGCAATCGCTTGAGGACGACGCTAGCGACAGATACGGAGAGAACGGCGGCTTACGCGGACTTGCGTGCGTTCGTCCGCTTTGCGGTCGTCTTTTTGGTGGAGCCGGCACTGCTCCGTTTGCCACTCGAGCCTGCGGATGAGGCCGCCGCCTTCTTGGCAGGCGCCTTCTTCGCGGCCTTCGCGGCCGGTTTGGCCGCCGCCTTCGCCGGCCGCTTCGCCTTCGCGGGCGGCGAGTCAGCAGCGCCGGAGGAGTCGCCGCGGCCCTTGCGCGCGGCCTCGACGCTCGCCCGCAGCGCTGCCATGAGGTCGACAACGGTGCCGCTCTCGGCGACGGGTTCGGCGGGCTGCACGACCTCGCGTCCGGCCACCTTGGCCTCGATCAGCGCCTGCAGGGCCTCGCGGTAGTCGTCGGAGTACTGCTCGGGCTTGAAGTCCCCGGACAGCGACTCGATAAGCGACTCGGCCATCGCGAGCTCCTGCGATCGGACGTCGATGTCCTCGTCGAGGAAGCCGAACGCCGGCTCACGGATCTCGTCGGGCCACAACATCATCTCGAGCACGAACACGCCGTCACGGACGCGCAACGTCGCGAGTGACTCGCGCTGCCGCAACGCGACCTTCACCAACGCGACCCGGCCGGACTTCTCGAGCGCTTCACGCAACAGCACGTAGGGCTTCGCCCCCGACGCGTCGGGCTCGAGGTAGTAGGACTTGCTGAAGTAGAGCGGGTCGACCTGCTCGAGCGGCACGAACTCGAGGACG
>JAFAQI010000440.1 GCA_019246495.1 Frankiales bacterium
GTGGTCGCTGTCGTTGAACTTCGCCAGCCAGCGCAGGCCGCGCGGCAGCGGGGCCGGCGCGTCGATGTCGACCAGCCAGTACGCGGCGCGGTAGCGGAAGGTGTTGCGGATCGGCGCTGTCCGGGCGTGCGCGACGACGCCGTCGTACAGCGCCGGCGTCACCACCTGCCCGAGGGTCGGCACGGGCGGAGCGGGCAGCGTGACGGTCACCAGGTCACGCCGAGGGAGGCGGCCGCGGTGACACCGGCCCGGCAGCCATCCTCGTGGAAGCCCCAGCCGTGGTAGGCGCCCGCGAAAGCGGTCCGGCCGTCGTTGAGCGCCGGAAGCTCGGCCTGTGCGGCGACGGCCGCGGGCGTGTAGATCGGATGCGTGTAGTCCATCTCCGCGACGACGAGGTCGTCCCGCACCCGCTCGTCACCGTTGAGAGTCACGACGAGGGGCTCGCGACTCGGGAGCCGTTGCAGGCGGTTCATGTCGTAGGAAACGAGCACCGCACCGTCCGCCTCGCACGCCGGCAGCAGGTAGTTCCACGACGCCTGCGCGGCCGGTCGGCGCGGCAGCAGCGTGGGGTCGCGGTGCAGCTTCGTCGCGTTGTGCGAGTAGGTGAAGGCTCCGAGCACCCGGCGTTCCGCCGGGGTGGCGTCGCCGAGCATGCGGAGTGCGGTGTCGGCATGTGTCGCGATGACCATCCGGTCGAACGTCGCCGCGACGTCGTCGTCCGTGTGCACCGTCACGCCGGATGCTGATCGGAAGACCGCGCGGACCGGCGACGCGGTCTGCACCGCGCTCAGGTGCTTCACGGTCCGCTCGACATAGGCACGCGAGCCGCCGACGACGGTCCGCCACTCGTGCGAGCCCGAGACGCTGAGCATGCCGTGGTTGTCGAGGAACGCGAACAGGTAGCGAGCCGGATAGCGCAGCGCGACGCCCGGCGCGGCCGACCACACTGCCGACACAACCGGGACCATGTAGTGGTTCACGAAGTACGACGAATAGCCACCGACCGCCAGGAAGTCGCGCAGCGTCAGCTCGTCGCTGCCGGTCGCCATCACGCGCCGCGCCTGGCGGTGGAAGCGTTTGATCTCGACGAGCATGCGCAGGAACTCCGGCCGGCCCGCCGATCGCGGCTGCGCGAACAGACCGCGGAACCCGCGGGCCCCGGCGTACTCCAGGCCGCAGCCGTCGCAGCGGATCGACATGCTCATCTCGGTCGACTGGGTGTCGACGCCCAGCTCCGCGAACAAGCGCACGAGATGCGGATAGGTCACCCGGTTGTGCACGATGAAGCCGCTGTCGACCGGAAGCACACCCGCGTCTCCGGTGACGACGTCGTGCGTGTGCGCGTGGCCACCGAGCCGGTCTTCGCGCTCGAACAGCGTGACGTCATAGCGCCGCTGGAGCAGGTAGGCAGCAGTGAGGCCGGCGACGCCGGCCCCGATGACAGCGACTCGTTCCCTGGGCACGGAAGTTGTTCGTGGCAGGCCACCGTTCGGATCGGCGCGCGCGGCGCGGCGAGGCACGCGCCGTGTCCTAGCGTGGAGCCCTCGTCACGCGAACGGAGGTCCCGTGGGGGACAGCGACCTGTTGCTCCCGGAACATGCGGTGCTGCTGCACATCGGCCCGCACAAGACCGGGACGACCGCGCTGCAGGGCGCGCTCCGCCTGGCGCGACCGGCGATGAAGGAGCACGACGTCGTCTACGCCGGGCGCGAACGCCAGCACATGTTCGCGGCCCTCGCGATCACCGGCGGCAAGGGCCTCATCGGTGACCCGGCAATGCCGATGCGCCACTGGAACCGGCTCGTTCGGCAGGTGGAGCGGGCGGGTGACAAGCGGGTCGTCGTCAGCAGCGAGTTCTTCGACGGCGCGGACGACGAGGTCGCCGCGCGCGTGGTCGGCGAGCTCGGTCGCGACCGGGTGCACGTGGTGGTCACGCTCCGGCCGCTGGCAAAGATCCTGCCGTCGGCCTGGCAGCAGTACGTGCGCAACCGGCTGCGGTTCACGTACGAGGAGTGGCTCGACGCGATGTTGCGACGGCCGCCTTACATTCAGCCGACGACGACGTTCTGGAAACGGCACCACCACGACGTCCTCGTCGAGCGGTGGGTGTCCGTTGTCGGCCCCGACCGGTTGACGGTCATCGTCGTCGACGAGTCGGACCGCACTGCCCTCACCCGCACGTTCGAGCAGATGCTCGGCCTGCCTGAGGGGATCCTCGTCCCGGAGACCGGATGGATGAACCGGTCGCTGACGCTGGGCGAGATCGAGCTCGTGCGCCTGCTCAACGTGGCGTTCAAAGGCCGGGACTACTCGTCGCAGTCCTACAAGCAGTTCGTCCGCCGCGGCGTCGTCCGCGAGCTGCAGAAGCGCCGCCCCGCGCCCGACGAGCCCGGCATCGTCACCCCGCGTTGGGCGCTCGAACGGGTGGCCGAGATCGGCGCCACCGCTGCCGTGCGCATCGAGAAGACCGGCGCCCGGATCCTCGGTGACATCTCGACGCTGGGCGCCGGGCCACCGGACGACTACGTCGACGTACCGCCGCCGGAGGTGCCGCTGCTGCCCGCGGCTGCCGCCGCCGACGCTGTGCTGGGCGGCATCCTCGCCGGCCAGGCGGACCTCACGACGTGGGGTACGCCGGACGCCGCGCAGACCGCCGAGGAGACACTCCTCGCCGACATCGGCACCCGCCAGCTCGCGCGGATCCTTGCCAAGCGGGTACGCCGCCGGCTACTCCACCGCTGAGGGATCAGTAGTGGAAGTTGCCGCCGTTACCCCAGCTAGCGGTGTCGATCGTCACGTCGTCCCAGGTACGCAGCCACAGCGTGCCGCCGCCATCGCTGAGCATCGAGGACTTGCCGGCGTGCTTCCAGAACAGCTTGGTCGCGGTGTCCTGGCCGCTGCGGTCGCAGTAGACCCGGACTGACTGGTTCGGCTGGAGCACCGTGCCGGGCACCATCTCGACGCGCATGCCGTTGGCCTCGAGCACGACACCGGTGACGTCCTGGGGCGAGCCCGACGTGTTGGTGATGACGACCTGCTCGTCGGGCCCGCGGGGCTGCACACTCGTGATCCGCAGGTTCGGAAAACTGCAGTGCGCAATGCACGGGTAGACGGCCCAGGACCGGAAGTCCTTCGCCGGGTCCACGAGGAAGACCTCGCCACCGAGCGGAGTCTTGCCGCGCGACTGCGAGTGTGCGCCCGCGGCACGGCCGGCCATGTGCGCGTTGCGCCAGAACGGCAACCGGTTGGACTGCGAGTCGTCGTGGAAGGTCAGCGACTCCGGATCCTGCGGGCCCGAGTTCGGAAATAGCGTCAGATAGGCGCCGGGCGCGAGGTGGGTCCCGGACGGGAACGTGAAGTAGGTCTTGTTGCGTGCGAAGAAGCCGTGGCTGGAGTCGCGCATCATCCAGTGCGACAGGTTGACGGTGTTGTTGCCGCGGTTGAGAATCCGCACCCACTCCTGCGACGCGCGCTGCTTGTTGTCGGCACCGTCGGTCTTCCAGCCGATCCAGGTCTGGAGGTCGGCGTTCGGGGCGTAGGCCATGCTGCAGTGCGTGGGGTCGCCCCACATGCCGAGATGCGCGTCCATGGCATTGACCATCGCGTGCCGGTAGCTCGCGTTGCGCGCGGTTTCCTTCTCCTGCGGCTTCCACATGGCGAGGCCGAGCTGAAGCTGCGAGAGCTGCACGTCGACCCAGCGCAGCCGCCCGTTGATCCGCTTCTGGACGTCCATGTACTTGAGGTAGCGCACCTTGCCGTAGCGGTCGTCCGCTCGGGTCGAGTGGTAGGACTGCAGCCGCACCCGTGCACCGTGGTGCATGAGGTGAGCGAAGTTGTCGCGTGCCTCGGTCCACCAGCACTCGCCCGGCTTGCCGTGCTCGGTCGCCTGAATGCCCGCGTTGCGGACGACCATCCGGTCGCCCTTGCGGAGGGTGAAGCAGTGGCCGAGCAGGCGCACCTCGACGGTGTCGCCGTCGTCGACTTTCAGCACCTTGCCGTAGCAGGTGGTGGTGTGGCCGCCCGTCGGATGCGCCGAGGGAACGGCCCCGGCCGGCTGGATGCCGACAGCCGTGGCGAGCAGCGCGGCGGCGGCGACCGCCGGAGCGACCGCACGGGAACGGAAGCGTCGAACAGTGGGCATGGTCGTAACCTCGGTAGGCAGCGAGGGGGTGTTGAGCGACGTCAGCGGCGCTTTTCGAACCGCGGCGATGTTATC
>JAFAQI010000012.1 GCA_019246495.1 Frankiales bacterium
AGGGCAGCCGCAGCGGGAGTGTCGACCGCCGTCACCGCAACGCCCTGCACCAGCGAGTCGACCGTCGAGAACACAACCGCGGTCTCGCCGAGCGACGGCAACACCTGCTCGATGTAACGAAGGAACACCGCGCTGGGGCCGAGCACCAGCACGCCGCTGCGCGCGAGCGTGTCGCGATGCGAATACAGCAGATAAGCCGCGCGGTGCAGCGCGACCGCGGTCTTGCCGGTGCCTGGCCCACCCTGCACGACAAGCACGCCGGACACGTCGCTGCGAATGACGCGGTCCTGCTCCGCCTGGATCGTCTCGACGATGTCGCGCATCCGCCCGGTGCGCTTCGCCGACAGCGCCGCGAGCAGCGCGCCCTCGCCGCCGAGCGTCGACCGCTCCGCCTCGCTCATCGCGTCGAGGTCGAACACGTCGTCCTCGACATCGAGCAGCGTGCGGCCTCGGGTGCGCAGGTGCCGGCGGCGTACGACGTCGTGCGGGTCGGTGGCGGTCGCGCGATAGAAGGGCTCGGCGACCGGCGCGCGCCAGTCGACCAGCAGGGTGTCGTGACCCTCGTCGGTGAGCCCGATGCGGCCGATGTGGTGCCGCTCGCCGGCGCGCATGTCGAGCCGGCCGAAGGCAAGACCGGACTCCACCGCGTTGAGCTGCGCCAGCCGGTCCTCGTACATCGTGGCGAAGGCGTCACGCTCGCTGCGGTTCTGCGGCGTCCCGGTCGCGCCGCGGCGGCGGACCTCGGCGAGCCGCTCGCGGGTCTGGTCCCGCAGCAGGTCGAGCCGCTCGTAGAGGCGGGTCAGGTAGGCCTGCTCGCGGTCGAGCTCCGCCTTCCGTCCGCCTGCCACACCGCCCCTTTGCCGTCTCCGTGCGGGAAATCGAGCGATCCAGACTATGCCAGTCTTGCAAGACGGACGTACGGTTTGCTAGTCTGATCGAAGCAGCCCGCAGGCGACGCGGATGGGGAGGGACCGGTGCCGAAGGTCAGCGCGGAACGCCTCGCCGCCACCCGGCGCCGCGTCCTCGACGGCGCGCGGCAGGCGTTCGCAGCCCACGGCTACGAGGGCGCGACCGTCCGGCTGCTCGAGGAGGAGACCGGCCTGTCCCGCGGGGCGATCTTCCACCACTTTCCCGACAAGGAAGCGCTGTTCCTCGCGCTCGCCCAGGAGGACGCGGAGGAGGTCGCGGCGGTCGTCGACGACGCCGGCCTGGTCGAGGCCATGCGGCGGCTGCGCGACAAGGAGGCCGGCTGGCTCGGCGTACAGCTCGAGGTCGCCCGCCGGCTCCGCACCGACGCCGAGTTCCGCGCGACCTGGGAGCGCCACCTGCGCGACATCGCCCGCGCGACCCAGGCCCGCCTCGCCCGGCAACGCGACGCCGGCGTCGTACGACGGGACGTGCCCGTCGAGACGCTCGCTGCGTTCCTCTCCCTCGTCTACGACGGGCTCGTCGCACACCTCGCGACCGGCATGCCCGTCGCTCATCTCGACGGGGTGCTGGACCTCGTCGAGCAAGCCGTACGCGAAACTGCCACGACGACATCGAAGGGTCACCACTGACATGAGCGACAACAGCTTCGACGCCCGCGCGACGATCTCGGTGGGCGGCCGCGAGGTCACGATCTATCGCCTCGACGCGGTCGACGGCAGTGCGCGCCTCCCCTACTCGCTGAAGGTCCTGCTCGAAAACCTGCTGCGCAACGAGGACGGCCATCAGGTGACGGCTGAGCAGATCCGTGCGCTCGCCGGGTGGAAGGCCGATGCCGAGCCCGACACGGAGATCCAGTTCACCCCGGCGCGCGTCGTCATGCAGGACTTCACCGGCGTGCCGTGTGTCGTCGACCTGGCCGCAATGCGTGAGGCGATGCAGCAGCTCGGCGGCGACCCGACGAAGATCAACCCGCTCGTGCCGACCGAGCTCGTCATCGACCACTCGGTGATCGTCGATGTCTTCGGTGCGCCGGACGCGTTCGAGAAGAACGCGCAGCTGGAGTTCGAGCGCAACGAGGAGCGCTACCAGTTCCTGCGCTGGGGACAGAACGCCTTCGAGGGGTTCAAGGTCGTCCCGCCGGACACCGGCATCGTGCACCAGGTCAACCTCGAGTACCTCGCCCGCGTGGTCTTCGAGAAGGACGGTACGGCGTATCCCGACACCCTCGTCGGCACCGACTCGCACACGACGATGATCAACGGGCTCGGCGTCCTCGGCTGGGGTGTCGGTGGCATCGAGGCCGAGGCCGCGATGCTCGGCCAGCCGGTGTCGATGCTCATCCCGCGCGTCGTCGGCTTCAAGCTCTCAGGCGAGCTGCCCGAAGGTGCGACCGCGACCGACCTGGTGCTGACGATCACGGAGAAGCTTCGCCAGCACGGCGTCGTCGGCAAGTTCGTCGAGTTCTACGGTCCCGGTGTCGCGGCCGTGCCGCTGGCCAACCGGGCGACGATCGGCAACATGTCGCCGGAGTACGGCTCTACGTGCGCGATCTTCCCGGTCGACGACGAGACGCTCACCTACCTCCGGCTGACCGGTCGACCGGACGAGCTCGTGCAGCTCGTCGAGACCTACGCGAAGGAACAGGGGCTCTGGCACGATCCGGCGGCCGAGCCGGACTACAGCGAGAAGCTCGAGCTCGACCTGTCGACGGTCGAGCCGTCGCTCGCCGGCCCCAAGCGGCCACAGGACCGCGTGTCGCTCAGCAGCGCGAAGGACTCGTTCCGCAGCGCGCTGTCGGCCTACGTGAGTGACAACGGCAACGGCAACTCGGCGAACGAGGGGTCGAAGGAGTCGTTCCCGGCGAGCGACCCGCCGGCGGTCAGCCGGGACGGCGCCCACGACGAGCCGGCCGGGGAGCCGGCGCGCGAGCGTGGCGTCGGACGGCCCAGCAAACCGGCGCGGGTCTCACTCGGCGGCACCGAGGTCGAGATCGACCACGGGGCGGTCGTCGTCGCGGCGATCACGTCGTGCACCAACACCTCGAACCCGTTCGTGATGGTCGGTGCCGGTCTGCTTGCGAAGAACGCCGTCGAGCGCGGCCTCCAGGTCAAGCCGTGGGTCAAGACCTCGCTCGCGCCGGGGTCGAAGGTCGTCATGGACTACTACGAGAAGGCCGGCCTCACGCCGTATCTCGACAAGCTCGGCTTCGGTCTCGTCGGCTACGGCTGCACGACGTGCATCGGCAACAGCGGTCCGCTGATCCCCGAGGTGTCGAAGGCCGTCAACGACAACGATCTCGCGGTCGTCTCGGTGCTCTCCGGCAACCGCAACTTCGAGGGCCGGATCAACCCCGACGTGAAGATGAACTACCTCGCGTCGCCTCCGCTCGTCGTTGCCTACGCCCTCGCCGGCTCGATGGACATCGACATCACGCGCGAGCCGCTCGGCCAGGACGCGGACGGCAAGGACGTGTTCCTGGCGGACATCTGGCCGTCACCCAAGGAGGTCCAGGAGCTCGTTGCTTCGTCGGTGCAGGCAAGCGGCTTCTCGTCGTCGTACGACGACGTCTTCGCGGGTGACGAGCGCTGGCAGTCTCTCGACGTACCGTCGGGTGACGCGTTCGTCTGGAACGAGTCGTCGACGTATGTGCGGCGGCCGCCCTACTTCGACGGGATGGACAAGGAGCCGAAGGGCGCGGACGACATCGTCGGCGCGCGCGTGCTCGCGGTACTCGGCGACAGCGTCACGACCGACCACATCTCCCCCGCCGGCTCGATCAAGACCGACTCGCCGGCCGGCAGCTACCTCACCGAGCACAACGTCGAGCGCAAGGACTTCAACTCCTACGGCTCGCGCCGTGGCAACCACGAGGTGATGATCCGCGGCACGTTCGCCAACATCCGGCTGCGCAACCAGCTCGCTCCCGGCACCGAGGGCGGCGTGACCCGGCACCTACCGGACGGCGCGGAGATGTCGATCTACGACGCGGCGCAGCGCTATGCCGAGGAAGGCACGCCGCTCGTCATCCTCGCCGGCAAGGAGTACGGCTCCGGCTCGTCCCGCGACTGGGCCGCCAAGGGCACGATGCTCCTCGGCGTACGTGCCGTCATCGCCGAGTCCTACGAGCGCATCCATCGGTCCAACCTGATTGGCATGGGTGTGCTGCCACTCCAGTACGCCGCGGGAGAGAGCCGCGAGTCGTTGGGGCTGACCGGCGAGGAGACGTTCGAGATCACCGGTCTCGCCGGCGCCGACCGGATTCCGCGCGAGATAGAGGTCAAGGCAACGAACGACGGCGGCGAGACGAAGACGTTCACGGCGACCGTGCGGATCGACACTCCGGGCGAGCAGGAGTACTACCGCCACGGCGGCATCCTGCAGTACGTCCTGCGGTCCCTGCTCGACCGCTGAACGACGGGTTGAGTGCGCGCGCTGCCGGCTAAGAGCCGCAGCGCGCGCGGTCAGCTCGCAGGTGCGACCGGGATGTCGACGGTGTCGTTGCCCCACATGTGGTCCGGCTTCGAGCGGGCGAAAACCGTGAGCGACGTCTGTCGGGTCGACGGGTCGCCCTGCGCCGCGTGCGGGCCGACCTGCACCTCGACAGACAGCTCGATGCCGTGACCGGCGCCCATCGGGTTGTCGGTGACGCAGCGCCCGCCGCCGGCCTTGCGCACCCAGCAGTGCACGGGGTAGCCGAGGTCGGCGAAGCCGATGACCGTACCGCGGGTAGTCCAGAGCTTCATCCGCACCGGCGCAGTGGTGCCTTGGTCGAACGTGGACACGGAGACGTCGACAAAGATGACATCGCCGGGGTGCACAGTCTGGCCACCGGAGAAGTAGGTCTTCACCGTGATGCCGCCGCCGGCGGCGCTTGCCGCGAGTGGCTGCGCGGCGAGACCGAAGACGACCGCGGTGAGCGAGACTGCAACGGCAACAAGGCGACGGGCCATGGCCGGAAACCTACGGGCTGTGCAGGCAGAGCGAAAGGGCAGTTGCCATGGATCTCGGGCTCCACGGACTGAGCTTCATCGTCACGGGTGGATCCAAGGGTCTCGGCCGAGCAACCGCTGAGGCGCTCGTGGCCGATGGTGCCAACGTGCTGCTCTCGTCCCGCAACCAGAGCTCTGTCGACGATGCGGTCGCCGCCCTTGCGGCTGGAGCGGCGCGGCCCGACCAAGTGCGTGGCCTCGCCGCGGACAATGCCGATCCAGCAACACCCGATCGACTGGTCAGCGCGGCGCTCGACTCGTGGCGCGGGCTCGACGGCGTACTCATCAGTGTCGGGGGTCCGCCCGGGACCGATGCGCTCGGCGCGAGCGACGAGCAGTGGTCAGCGGCGTTCGAGTCGGTGTTCATGGGTGCCGTCCGGATGGCACGGGCGGTCGCGCCGCACCTGAACGCCAGCAGCGCGATCGGCCTGGTGCTGTCGAGCTCGGTGAAGTCGCCGCTCAGCGGCATCGAGATCAGCAACGGCCTGCGTCCCGGCCTCGCGATGTGGGCGAAGCAACTCGCTGACGAGCTCGGGCCGCGCGGTGTGCGGGTGTTCTCGCTGATGCCCGGGCGGATCCTCACCGATCGCATCACGTCGCTGATGCCGGACGCCGAGAGTCGTGACCGGGCGGCGCAGTCGATCCCGCTGCGTCGGATAGGTGAGCCCGCGGAGTTCGGTCGCGTGGCGGCGTTCCTGCTGTCGCCGGCGGCGTCGTACGTCACCGGCGTTGCCGTTCCGGTCGACGGTGGCGCGTTGCGAACGCTGTGAGTCCTGTCGGCGTCGGTTTGCGCCGGCGCGCCTGGAACGTGCTCGATGGCAGCTGGTTGCCGGACGCTGATTGCTGCCCGCCCAACCGGCAGGTCTATCCGCATCAATGGCTGTGGGACTCGTGCTTCCACGCGATCGCGTGGGCGGCTCTCGGCGACGAGCGGGCAGTGACCGAACTGACGTCGTGTTTCGCGGCGCAGCTCGAGGGCGGCTTCGTTCCGCACATGCGCTACCTCGGGCCGACTGTCGGTCGCGGGCCGTTGCCTGATCGGTCGTCCTTCACTCAGCCGCCGGTCTTCGCGCACACTGCGCGGGTCCTCGTCGACCGCGGATTCGCCGTGCCGCGATCGACGCTCGACGCGATCGGCCGCGCGCTCGACTGGCTGTGGCGCGAGCGGCGTACAGATGACGGTCTCGTGTTCATCGTGCATCCCTGGGAGTCGGGCGCCGATGACTCGCCGCGGTGGGACGACTGGATCGGAGTGCCGGCGTATGACAAGGAGGCGTATCGCGCAGTCGATCGGCGACTGGTCGATGCCGCGGAGTTCGACGCCGCCGGTGTCGCATGTTGGTCGCGAGAGTTCGTCGTCGCGCCTGCGGCGTTCAACGCGCTGGTGGTGCATGCACTGCGCGAGTACGCCGCACTGACCGGCGACGGGCTGTCCGTGGCGCGCGCCGATGAGCTCGGGGCGGCTTGCGATGCGTCGTTGTGGGACGACCGGGAGCAGCTCTGGGCCGATCGGCCGGTCGTCGGCGGCGGCGCCGGGGGCGGCGGCAGCAGCGGCTGGCCGACGTTGGACGGTGTGCTCGGCGCCCTTGCAACGCCCGACGAGGCTCGGGCGAACGTGGCTCTCGACCAGGTGCTCGACGAAGCGCGGTTCGCCGCCCCCTTCGGCGTGCGTTACGTGCCGCGCGGACATCCGGCGTACCTGCCCGACCAGTACTGGCGCGGGCCGGCCTGGCCGCAGCTCAACTACCTCGTGTGGGTGGCCGCGCAGCGCTGGGGGCGGCTGGACGTGTGCGAGACGGTCGCGCGGTGGAGCATTGCGGCGACCGAGTCATCGGCGCTGGCGGAGTATTGGAATCCCGAGACCGGCGGGGGTCTCGGGGCCGTGCCGCAGGGCTGGGCCGCGCTCGCTGCAACGTACTGAGCGACCAGCATCGGGCGGCGGTTGGGCCGGCCCGACAACTTGGCCGTGGGCGGTTTGTCACGCCGGACGAGGAATGTCGCCGTCGGCGAGGAACCATTGAGGCATGCGTGCCCATCCCGGTGTCCTGGTCGCCGCCACCGCCCTCGTCGCTGCCGGCTGCGGCACGACCGTCTCGGGCACCGCCAGCACGCCCGGAGCAGGGGGTGACGCGCTGTCGGTGCCTTCGCCGGGCACGACCGGCGGGCAAGGACTCTCAGGGCCGTCGGGAGCGGCCGGGAGCGGTGGTGGATTGACCACCGGATCGACGGTCACCGGCGGCGGCAGCGGCGCCGGCTCGGCGACCGGTTCGGGGTCGACGGCCGCTCCCCCACTGACGGGATCCGGCTCCGGTTCGGGACCCGCGGCGACTGCCGGCAACGGACCGGGCATCACACCGACGACCATCTACGTCGGCGAATCGTGGGACCCCAATGTGGCGGCCGCAGACTCCGCGATCGGAGCGGCCAGCGGTGATCCCGGCGACGTACATGCAGAAACCAACGCGTTGATCGCCTACATCAACGCCCATGGTGGTGTGGCCCATCGCAAGGTGGTGCCGATCTGGCATCAGATCAGCAGCAAGGACGACGCCTCGACGTCCGCTGAGGCGACGTGCCAGGCATGGACGCGCGACCACAAGGTGTTCGTGCTGAGCGGCGG
>JAFAQI010000014.1 GCA_019246495.1 Frankiales bacterium
GCCGGGCACTCGGGTGCGGCCGGCCTGGTGCTGCTTGCATGGTCGCCATGGCTGGCCGCGCGACCGGGGATGCGGCGTCGGCAGCGGCGTCGCGCAGTCGCGGCCTGACCGACCGGGTCGTCGCGGTCGTCGGTCCGACGGCCGCGGGCAAGTCCGCGCTCGCGGTGCGGCTTGCCGCAGCGCTTTTGGCGGGCGGCCAGCGCGCCGAGATCATCAACGCCGACTCGATGCAGCTCTACCGCGGCATGGACATCGGCACCGCCAAGCTGCGACCCGACGAGCGCGGCGGCGTGCCGCACCATCTGCTCGACATCTGGCCGGTGACCCAACCGGCGTCCGTGGCCGACTACCAGCGGCTCGCCCGCGACCGCATCAGCGAGCTGCATGCCAGGGGAGTGCTGCCGCTGCTCGTCGGCGGCAGCGGGCTCTATGTCCGGGCCGCACTCGACCGCCTGGACTTCCCCGGCACCGACCCGGCGTTGCGCGCGGCGCTCGAGAACGAACTCGAGCGGGTCGGACCCGAACCGTTGCATCAACGACTGGCCGTGGCCGACCCGGCCGCCGCGGCGGCCATCCTGCCGTCGAACGGCCGGCGCATCGTTCGGGCGCTCGAAGTCGTCGCGATCACCGGGCGGCCGTTCACCGCGGGGCTGCCGTCGTACGACGCCGTGTATGACGCCGTGCAGATCGGCATCGACGACGATCCGGCGGCACTCGACCAGCGCATCGACGAGCGGGTCGCCCACATGTTCGCGGCCGGCCTGGTCGACGAGGTGCGGACGCTCGAGGCAGCGGGGCTCCGCACCGGGCGCACTGCGTCGCGCGCGCTGGGCTACCAGCAGGTGCTCGCGATGCTCGACGGGATGCTGACCGAAGCCGAGGCGCAGGCCGAGACGGCGCGGGCGACGCGGCGGTTCGTCCGCCGGCAACGGTCGTGGTTTCGCCGCGACCCTCGGGTCCAGTGGCTGGCGCAAGGTGCCGACCTGCTCGACCGCGCCGTTCAGGTCGCTCTCAGCTGATCAGACAAAAGTGGTCCCATCTAGCCATTCCGGCGCAACTGTCCGACGCCGCAGACTGCCCATGGAGCAGCCCACACTCCGACGGAGGCGTCATGCCCGCGCTCGACCTCGACCTCGTGCCTGCGCTCGAACGAGCGCTGGACGACGAGGCACTCGTGCTGCACTTCCAACCGGAAGTTGACCTGGCCAGCGGTGCCGTCGTCGGCATGGAGGCGTTGCTGCGCTGGCAACATCCGCAGCGCGGGCTGCTGTGGCCGGCCGACTTCCTCGCCGTCGCCGACGGTGCTGGTTTGCTGCCGCGACTCGGCTGGTGGGTGCTCGAGCGGTGCGCCGCAGAGCTGGAGAGCTGGCGGCCGTTGCCGCCGACGGTCGACGGCGCGCCGCGACAGCTGTGGGTCAACGTCGCGGGATCGCAGCTGCTCGAGGCCGGGTTCGTCGAGCGCGTCGCGGGTCTCGTGCACGACTGCGCGCTGCCGCCGGGAGTGCTCGGCATCGAGGTCACCGAGGAGGCGCTGACGATGGGCAGCCGGGTCGCTCCGGCAATGCTCGACGCGCTGAAGGAGGCCGGTGTCGCGCTGGCGATCGACGACTTCGGCACGTGGTACTCCTCGCTCGGCACGCTCGGCGAGCTGCCGATCGAAGCCGTCAAGCTCGACCACTCGTTCGTCCGGGGCGTCGGCTCCGACCTCGAAGGCGACAGCATCGTCTCGTCGGTCATCGAGCTGGCGCACGCACACGGCGTCCGCGTCGTCGCGGAAGGCGTCGAGTCGTGGTCGGAAGGCGCGCGGCTGTGTGAGCTCGGTTGCGACCACGCGTTGGGCTACCTGTTCAGCGGCCCGCAGCGGGCCGAGCAGGCGCGCCTGATGCTCGCGCACGGCACCGGTTGGCAAGGCGCCACCCGCGTCCCGCGTCCGCGCGACCGGCGCACGCTCCACCCGCTCTAAATTCCTGCGCCTACGCTTGACGGTGTGCGGTTTGTGAAGGGACACGGCACGGAGAACGACTTCGTGCTGATCCCGCCCGGTGAGGCTCCGGAGCTCGACGCCGCCCTGGTGCGCGCGTTGTGCGACCGCCGGGCCGGCATCGGCGCCGATGGCGTCCTCGCGGTGCAGCCTGCGGACCGCGACGGCGCGCGGTGGTTCATGGACTATCGCAACGCCGACGGCAGCGTCGCCGAGATGTGTGGCAATGGCATCCGCGTTTTCGCCCGCTATCTCGTCGACAGCGGTTACGAACCGCCCGGCGCGCTTCGCATCGACACCCGCGATGGCGTGAAGGACGTCGTCGTACCGGCCAGTGGCGATGTCACGGTCGACATGGGCCTGGCCGCGCGCG
>JAFAQI010000040.1 GCA_019246495.1 Frankiales bacterium
GGACGAGGCGCGCAGAAGTTGCGGGCCTCGTGACATTTCCGTGTCATTCTCCCCGAAATTCGCGGATTTGCCCAGGATCATCCGGCGCCGCTCAACTCGGGGGTTCGCGCTGCCGAGGTTTGGAGTGACACCCGTCCGCCTCCCAGCTGTCGAGGATCCCTATGGAGCACGTCGTCTTCTTCCCTGGTCCGGAAGGCGCGCCTGCGTTCCGTCGCTTCAGCTCGCTGGACGACGTAGTGCGGTTCGTCGAGCACCTGCGCAACGCCGAGGGCGTGAGTGAGGTCTCCGTGCATGGGCTCAGCCCGGTGCCGGTGGCGTTCCGCGCCTACTACAAGGTCGAGGTGCCGCCGGCGGACATGCCGGTCGTGCCCGAGCAGGGCTTCGCGCCGCTCGAGGCCGTCGCTCCCGTCGAGTCGGTCGAAGCCGTCGAGCCCGTCGCCCAGCCGGAGCCGGTTGCCGCGATGTCCGGCGTCGAGGGCCCGGTCGCCGAGGCGTCGCCGGAGCCGTCATCGAACGGCAAGCGCAGCCTCGGCTTCTTCGCGCACTGACTCACGCGCACTGACTCACGCGCACTGATTCACGCGCACTGATTCACGCGCACTGGGTCGCGGGCGCTCTGGCCTCAGTCGCGCGCTGACTTAGCCTGGGCCGCATGTCGCGGCGTGGGCTGACGTTCACCGTCGCGTCCTTTCTGGCGGCGGTGCTCCTCTTCCTCGCGTGGCATCTGCCGGTGCCCTACGTCGTACTCGTGCCAGGCCCGGTCACCGACACGCTGCACGACGTCGCTGCCGGCGGCGCGGGCGGGAAGACGTCCGTCCCTGTCGTGTCGGTGACCGGCGCGAAGACCTATCCGGTCACCGGGCACATCTATCTGACGACGGTCGGCATCGAGCCGGGCGACTGCTCGCACAGCCCGACGCTGCGTCAGGTCATCCACGCGTGGTTCAGCTCGACGCAGTCGGTCTTGCCGAAGCAGGTGGAGTGCCAACCCGGCGAGAGCAACCAGGCGGTGCAGCAGCAGAACGCGCAGGACATGACGAACTCGCAGCGCGACGCGGTCACCGCCGCGCTGCTGCACCTGCACTACAAGCCGACGACGCAGTCCGTCGTCGTGGCGTCGACGACGGACAACACGCCGGCCGCTGGGGTGCTGCGGGCCGGCGACGAGTTCGTCGCGGTAGACGGAACGACCGTGCAGTCTCCGGCACAGCTGCACTCACTCATCGGCGCGCATCCGCCGGGCTCGACCGTGTCGTTGACGATCCGGCGGGGCGGCGTCGTCAAGCACGTGAGTCTGAAGACGATCGACAGTCCAGCGACGCACCAGCCGGTGATCGGCGTGACACTCGACCTGCGCGCGACGTTTGCGAAGCCGCGCGTGCACATCGGCATCGACCCGAACGAGGTGGGCGGTCCGAGTGCGGGGCTCGCGTTCACGCTCGGCATCATCGACAAGCTCACTCCTGGCGGCATCACGGGTGGCCGGACGATCGCCGGCACCGGGACCATCGACGGCTTCTGTCAGGTCGGGCCGATCGGCGGAATCCAGCAGAAGATCGCGGGGGCGTTGCAGGCGAAGGCGACCGTGTTCCTCGCGCCCGCCGGTAACTGCGCGGAGGCGAAGGGCGCGGCTCCGTCGAGCCTCATCCTCGTTCGCGTGACGACTCTCGACTCGGCGCTTGCGGCGCTGCACGCGATCATCACCGGCTCGGGAACGTTCGCGCGCTGCTGACCGGGTCGGCGGCCGCTTCACCACTACGCTCGCGCCATGGCGCCCGCCGTACCGTTTGCGCTGCTCGGCGCGGTGCAACTGACGTCGGTGGCGGCGTGGCTGGGCCTGGCCGGGGCGGTGTCGTTCCCGCGGTTACGGCGCCGGGTGACGCCGCTGTTCGTCATCGGTGCGTTGCTCATGGCGGGTGCCGACGCGGTGACAGCGGTGCGGTTCGGGCCGGCGTCGTCCGACGGGGTCGGCTGGCTGCGGGTGGCGGCGCTGGCGCTGCTCGCGTTGGGTGCCTGGGGGGGCAGCGCGCAGTCGCTGGTCGTGCCGCGGGCGGCCAGTCTCGGTGGTGTCGTGGTGCCGCTCGGCGCCCGGCCGACGCCAGCGGTCGCCGCCGGAGTGCTGGCCGTCGTCGGCGCGCTCGGTGCGGCAGCACGCGGTCGCAGGCCGACGGCGGATCGCTGGCTCGCTGCGGCGTTGGCGGCGGGCCTGCTGTTCACCGGCGTGGCCGCGGCGCTGGCGTCGCCGGCGCGCGACTCTGCCACGTGGGCGCTTGCCGTGCTCGCGGCCCGAGCGGCGGCGACGCTGGCTTTGGTTGTTGCCCTCGTGTTGCTCGCGAGACTCCTGCTCGTCGGCAAGATCGTGGGAGCGATCCTCGCCGGTGTCGTGGCGATGGCGGTCGGCGCCGTCGCGGTCGTCGGCACCGCGGTCGCGAGTGAGGTGCAAACCGAGCAGTCGCAGCGTTTGCTCCAGATCGCGCAGGGCGAGAGGCAGGCGATCACCGCCCTGCTGACGCGCGCGTCGCTGTTCGCGCGGATCGTGGGGCAGTGCCCGACGCAACACGCAGCGTGCGTCAATGCGCTGCAGCTGTTCGCCGAGGAGCCTGACTACTTCGCGGTCATCGTCGTACCGCATCGGCAGCCGGGAATCGTCGCGCCGTCGCGACATGCGCTCGGGTCGACGGCTCTCGTGCAGCTTGCTGGGAGCGCAGTCGTGCAGCAGGCATTGCAGCGCGGTGTGCCGGCCCAGGCGGCGCCGTCGGACGTGATGCTGCTGCCCGGAGACTCGGGTCGACCGCCTCGGCTTGCGCTCGTCGCGGCGTATCCCGGTCGGCCCGGCGGTAGCACCGACGTGCGGCTGCGGCCGACCTTCGCGGCGATCTATGGCATCGGCGTCGTGGACGCGTTCCTGCGCAGTCCGACCGGTCATCCGACCGGTTACGACGTGAGCGTGCTCGCCGACCGGCGGGTCATCGCGAGCAGCCTGCCGGCGAGTGCGCGACAGGTGCTGCTTGCTGAGGCGACGTCGGCTCGCCTGTCGTCGGTTGACTCCTCGAGCCAGTCGATCGTGCCGGCGGAAGGCGATCGGCCGACGGTGGCGTTCGTGCCGGTCACCGACAGCCGGGACGTGCGAGTGGCGACGCTCGCGCTGAGCCAGCCGGCGAACGAGGCGCTTCGCGCGCAGCGTGGTGTGTTGCGGCGGCTGTTCCTCACCGCCCTCATCGCACTCGTTGTCGTCGCGCTGCTGGCCATCGCGCTGGCTCAGCGCATCGCCGAGCCGGTACGCCGGCTCACGATCGCGGCCGGTCGCGTCAGGCGCGGCGACCTCGACACTGCGACCGCGGTGTCGTCGCACGATGAGGTCGGTCGGTTGTCGCGCGCGTTCGATGCGATGACCGAGTCACTGCGCCGGGCGACACAAGACCTCCGCGACCGTGCGGCGACCGAGGCGGAGCTGCGCGCGCGGCTCGAGACCGTTGTTGCGTCGATGAGTGACGGCCTCGTCGTCACCGACGCCGCGGGACGGGTGACCGCGGCGAACCCGACGGCGACGCGGTTGCTCGGCCGCGAGACGGATGACGTGCTCGGCCGTCAGCTTGGCCAGGTCCTGACCGTGGTCGACGCGGAAGGTCGCTCGGCGCTGCGGAACAGTTCTCGTCGTACGACGGAGGCGGAGCTCGTCCGGACCGACGGTGACCGGGTGCCGGTGCGCGTCGGCAGCGCGCCGCTTGGCGATGGGCAGGGGAGTGTCATCGTCATCGCGGACCGGACCCGCGAGCACGAGGTCGAGCGGATGAAGACCGAGTTCCTGGCCAACATCAGCCACGAGCTGCGCACTCCGCTCACGCCGATCCGCGGCTATGCAGAGCTGCTGTCCCGCCGACCCGAGCTGTCGCGCAAGCAGGTCGAAGGCTTTCTCGACGAGATCCTGTCGTCGACCTCGCGGATGAGCCGGGCGGTGGAGCTGCTCGTCGACGTGGCCGCGCTCGAGGCCGGACGCGTCGAGCCGCAGCGCACGCGCGTCACTATCCGGTCGTTCGCCGACGAACGCGTCGCGGCGTGGAAGGCTCGCTATCCGGAACGCGCGGGCGACTTCAAGCGCAAGGTCGCGACCAAGCTGCCCGCGGTCGACATCGACCGGCACTGGGTCGGCCGCGCGCTCGACGAGTTCGCCGACAACGCGGTGAAGTACACGCCGGCGGGCACCCCGATCATGTTCACCGCGACGATCGCCGACGGCGCGGGTGTGCGGTTGGCGGTGCGTGACGCAGGCCCCGGGTTCGACCCGCGTGACGCCGCCGACCTGGTCGGCGACTTCTCGCAGGCGGACGCGTCCGAGACGCGACGGGTCGGCGGGCTCGGGCTCGGGCTCGGGTTCGTCAGCCGGGTTGCGCAGCGGTTCGGCCTGGCACTGGAGGTCGACGCGGAGCCGGGCAAGGGAAGCGAGTTCGCCGTCGTCGTGCCGGCTGCTCCCGAACGGTAGGTTCGACTGGTGACGGCCGGTGGCATGAGCAGCCGCATCCCCCGCGTCCCGCGGCTCAATCGCCGCTCGCGGCTGGTGCTGCCGATCGTCGTGGCGGTCGTGCTGCTGATCGTGTTGATCAGCGTCTACGACAGCGTCTACACGGACCTGTTGTGGTTCCGCTCCGTCGGCTTCTCGTCAGTGTTCACG
>JAFAQI010000054.1 GCA_019246495.1 Frankiales bacterium
TGATGCCGGCGGCATCGGCGGTGATCGCGGGAGCAGCGGTCATGGGCGGTCCCTTCAGTGAGTTGAGCGGTTCGCGTGTCGGTCGAGCACGCGGACGAGCGACGTGGAAGACCCGTCCGGGTCGCGATAGGCACTGGCAGCGGCAGCCACCTGGCGCGTTCGCACAGTCGTCCCGGACTGTCGCGACCCGGACGGGAGTCGAGGCGCCTGCAGGCGACGTTCACGGACATGCAGAAGGACGGTGATCGCGACAGCCGCGATCGACGTGGCCACGATGAGCAGCACGGTCATGCGACGTCCTCGGCGTGCTCGAGCAGCGCCCAGCCGCCGGCGCCGCGGACAATCGGCTCGCCCGCTTCGATTCCCGTTAGACAGCCAGGGCGGCAGCGGCAACGTGACGGGTGCGTCGCCGTGACGACGCCGCAGCCGGCCGGGTAGACGTCCTCATCGAGCAACGACACCTGGCCGACGACGTCGGGCAGTGGTTCACGTACACCGCAGATGCAACGGGCGCACCACGACGGGTCCGGCATGTCCTGCCGGCATCGGCCGTCACGGCGCAGTTGCGTGGCGGCCTGCCGGCCCAACTCCCCCGTGATCGCGCTCATCCGCGGCCACCGCGCACCGCGTAGAGGCCGCGACCGGCCGACTTCGGGGTCGAGTGGTGCTCGACGGACGGATGGTTGTGCATCGCGGCGGCCCGTGCCGGGTCGGCGGCCGCGCGGGCGGCGCGCAGGTGGCGGCGCAGCTGGTTGCGTTCACGTCGCAGATCGGCGGTGCCGCCGATGCGGTTGCGTTCCCAATAGATGCCGACAACAAAGCCAGTGGCGACGAACACGAGGATCCCGAGATCGGTCCAGATCATGCGGTTCTCCCGAAACGGTCGTGGGCGGCGTGCAAGGCGTCGGCGAGCGGCGGCGGCAGGGTTCCGGCGTGCAGCAGAGTTGGCATCTGCTGGGCGATCGCCAGCTGGACGCGCTCGAGGTCCGCGGCGGTGCGGGCGCGACGGAGCTCACGCAGCACCTGCTGCTCACCGACCGGCAGCGGAGTGGGTGCGCGACGGGACGCGGGGCGGGTGACGGTGACGGTGCGCGCGTCGCGGATGTGGTGCAGTTCGTGTTCACCGCGGGCGAGAGCAGCTCGCTGGCCGTGCTGATGGCAGTAGAAGCCGAGCCGTGTCGGGACCGTCCAGTTGCCGCGGCGACGGCACTGCGCGCCGGCAGCCGTCTGCGTGCGGCAGCGGGCCGCGACCGGTGTCGGCTTCACGGCCTGACCTCGCGGACGTCCCAGGCGGCGGCGTCACGGATCGCGCAGGGCGCGCAGTACGCGAACACGCGGCCGGTCTCGACGTCGTCGCCGTCGCGCTCGAGCTGCTGCAAGTACCAGCGCCCGGGCTGGATCCGCCGCTGGCAGTGAGCCGGCGGCTGGTCGTTGTTCCCTGCAGACAGCGCGACGGTGAAACAGGCGACCGAGTCCGCTGTGGGATGCAGCCGCTCAATGGAAAGGAACGGCACCGAACGGCCGATGACCAGCGGGCGCGTCCCGTCCGCGAGCCGGTGGTCCTCGAGCAGCATGTCGGTCATGCCGGGCCCCGCTTCAAGCCGGGCCCGTGGCCGCCCTGGTCCTCATCCCACGGGACGACGTTGATCGTCGAGTGCATCCGGTAGCCGCGCCGGGCGACCTTCACTAGGTGGTCTTCGGCACACACGTGCTTGAACAGCCCGCGCAACGTCAGGACGACCGGGTCGCCGATCTGTCCGCACGCATAGTCGGCGACCAGGACGTCGGCCATGCCGGCACGAATCGCCCTGAGCAACGCCTGGGCACGCTCGCCGCGTTCACCCTCGACGATGCCGCGGATTAGGCCTTCGAGCGATGCCGGCGTCTCAGATGCTGCCGGCATCGTGTCCGCGGCCATCACGCCGACCGCCGCTCGCGACGTGCCTTCGCCGCCGCCATCGACATGCGGCGCATGTGCGCTGCCTTCGCGTGCTTCGCCCGGAGTGCGCGCTCCTCCGGTGGAAGCAAGCCGTCCGGGTCCACCTCGCGCTCGAAGCGCTCGAGAGCCGCCGCGCGTGCCGCCGCGGTCGCTGCCGACCGGTCGGCCGTCTGCGCCCAACGGACGTGCGCCCCCAGCGAGCCGCGCTGACGTGCCTCTTCCGGCGTCATGCGGTCGCCGCCGGATATGGGGAGGCGAGCAGGGCGCGTCGGTCGGTTACACCGAGGGCTTCCTCAAGCCGGCCGAGCGTCTCGACCGAGACCTTGCGGCTGTGGCCGAGCTCGATCTTGCAGAGATAGGCCCGGCTTACGCCAACTTCGCGGGCCACCTGCTCGATCGGAACCCGCAGCGCGATGCGGAGCGCGCGGATTGCGGGGCCATTCACTTCCACCGAGGTCACGCTGGCGAACGTAGGCACAACTAGGCACAGTGTCAATCACCTAGCCCCAACACGCCGTAGAAATGGGGCCACCTGCGGAAAGACAAGGGTGTTGTTCGGCACGACCGGCGTGTAACTTCCCCAGTTGTTCCTAGGTGGCTGTTGCTGTTCCTGGCTGTGCCTGGCAGGCTGCCCGTGTGGAGAGTTGGGGCGAGGGGTGGCCGCACCCGAACGTGATCAGCGACCGCGCGGACACGATCCGAACGAGACGCCTGTCCATCCCCATGACCATTGACGAGGCGGCCGCCGCCGGCGGCGTTAGCCCGACGACCTGGTCTCGGATCGAGCGCGGCGAACCGGTCCGGGCGCTAAGTCTCGCTGCGGTCGATCGAGCTCTCGCGTGGGAGTCAGGCTCGGCCGAGCGGTGGCTTCGAGAAGGCAAGACGCCGCGAGTGTCGAGCCCGGTTCTTGGCGACATCGTCCCCCCGCCTGACTTGGTCGGTCCGCGCGACGCTGTGCATCCCATGCTTCGTGATCGGTCGCTGCCGCCGCATGTTCCTGTCGGTGCCAACGTGGATCCTGAGCTCCTCGCTGAACTCGATGCCGCCGACCCAGCCACGGTGCAGCGAGTGAAGGACTACCTGCGGGGGCTCCAGGAGGGCAAGCGTGAATGATGTACGACCCTTGGGCTGACCTGGCCTCACG
>JAFAQI010000058.1 GCA_019246495.1 Frankiales bacterium
CGGAATTCGCCGCGCCCCGGCACCGTTGACGCTCTGGCACACTGATGAGCGGCTGGTTCCGGTTCACCCGCGTCCGCGGGACCCGGCGACCACGATGAAGGAGAAGCCGTGAAGCCCGAGATCCATCCCGACTACGTCGAGACGTCCGTTACGTGCACCTGTGGCAACACGTTCACGACGCGTAGCACCGCGAAGAACGGTGTCATCCACGCCGACGTCTGCTCGGCCTGCCACCCGTTCTACACGGGCAAGCAGAAGATCCTCGACACCGGCGGCCGCATCGCGCGGTTCGAGGAGCGCTACGCCAAGAAGAACAAGGCGAAGTAGCTGTTCGAGCAGCTTGACGATCTGGTCACCGAGCATGCGGAGCTCGAACAGCAGCTTGCCGACCCGTCCATCCATGCCGACACGGGTCGCGCGCGCACGCTAGGCCGGCGCTACGCCGAGCTCGGCCCGATCGTGACGGCGTACGGCGAATGGCGCCGGCTCGGCGACGACCTCCAGGCCGCCCGCGAGTTCGTCGACCAGGACGCGTCGTTCGCGGCCGAGATCACGTCGCTTGAACAGCGGCGTGGCGAGCTCGAGGACGAGCTGCGCCTGCTGCTGCTCCCGCGCGACCCCAACGACGACAAGGACGTCATCGTCGAGGTCAAGGCCGGCGAGGGCGGCGAGGAGTCCGCGCTGTTCGCGCGCGACCTCGTGCGGATGTACACCAGGTACGCCGAACGCAACGGCTGGAAGTCCGAGCTGCTCGACGAGACGCTGTCGGACCTCGGCGGCTACAAGGACGCCACGATCGCGGTCCGCGCGAAGAACAGCGCAGAGACCAAGCCGTGGGGCCGACTGAAGTTCGAGGGTGGCGTGCATCGCGTGCAGCGCGTGCCGGAGACCGAGTCGCAGGGCCGCATCCACACGAGCGCCGCGGGCGTCCTCGTCTTTCCCGAGGCGGAGGACGTCGATGTCGACGTCGACCCCAACGACCTGCGCATCGACGTCTATCGCTCGAGCGGTCCCGGTGGGCAGAGCGTCAACACGACGGACTCGGCGGTGCGCATCACGCACCTGCCCACCGGCATCGTCGTGTCTTGCCAGAACGAGAAGAGCCAGCTGCAGAACAAGGAGACAGCGCTCCGCATCCTGCGTGCCCGGCTGCTCGCGGCCGCGCAGGAGGAGGCCGACGCGGAAGCCGCGACGATGCGCAAGTCGCAGGTGCGGACCGTCGACCGCAGCGAGCGAGTGCGCACCTACAACTTCCCGGAGAACCGGATCAGCGACCACCGCGTCGGCTTCAAGGCCTACAACCTCGACCAGGTGCTCGACGGAGACCTCGACGCGGTCATCCAGGCGCTCGTCGACGCCGACACGATGAGCCAGCTCGGCACCGACGACTGACGATGACTGACGACATCGCGGAGCCGCGCCGGCTGATCCGCGCGGCGACCGAGCGCCTCGCTGCCGCCGGCATCGAGAGCCCGGAGTGGGATGCCGAGCAGCTGCTCGCCCACGCGCTCGACATCCCGCGGTCGAAGCTCGCCGCCGTGTCGGCGGTCGACCCCGACCGCGCCGCGGCGTACGAGTCGTTGGTCACCCGTCGCGCGGACCGCGTCCCGCTCCAGCACCTCACCGGCTCCGTCGGGTTCCGCTACATCGAGCTCGAGGTCGGCGCAGGCGTCTTCGTCCCGCGTCCCGAGACCGAGGTGGTCGCCGGCATCGCGATCGAGCTGGCCGCAGCAACCGGGAACTCGCCGGTCGTCGTCGACCTCTGCAGCGGATCCGGAGCGATTGCGCTCAGCGTCGCGAACGAGATGCCGACCGCCCGGGTGCACGCGGTCGAGCTCGACCCCGGTGCGCTGCGCTGGCTCGCCCGCAACGCGACCGCGCGCCGCGAGGCCGGCGACCCCGGCATCGGCATCCACCAGGACGACGCCGCGCAGGCCTTGCCGGAACTCGACGGCGCGGTCGACGTCGTCGTGTCCAACCCGCCCTACGTCGCCGAGCGCGAGCTCGACCTCGTCGACCCCGAGGTGCGCGACCACGACCCGCGCCTCGCGCTCGTCGCCGGCGGGGACGGCCTGGACGTCGTCCGCGTCGTCGCGGCGACTGCCCGGCGGCTGCTGCGGCCGGGCGGCTGGCTCGTCGTCGAGCACTCCGACCGGCAGGGCGAGACCGCGCCGGCGGCCCTCGCCGAGGCCGGGTTCGTCGAGGTGCGGGACGACCTCGACCTCGCCGGCCGTCCGCGGGTGGCGCGCGGCCGCCAACCATTGCGCTGACGGCACGCTCTAGCGTGCGGTGCGCGCAATGGGCGAGGGGAGTGGCGTGACCGAGACGTTCGACTGCACCGGCGACGCCGAGCGGGAGGCCGGGCTCGCTGCGGCAGCGGCGGCCGTGCGGCGCGGCCGGCTGATCGTGCTGCCGACCGACACGGTGTACGGCGTCGGCGCCGACGCGTTCAACCCCGCGGCTGTGGCGAGCCTGCTGGCGGCCAAGGGCCGCGGCCGCGACATGCCGGTCCCGGTCCTCGTCGCGAGCACCGAGATGGCCGACGCGGTGATCGAGGATCTGCCCGCCGCTGGCCGGGCGCTGACGGAGCGGTTCTGGCCGGGACCGCTCACGGTCGTCGTCCGGCACACGCCGCACCTCGCCTGGGATCTCGGCGACGCGCGGGGCACCGTCGCCGTACGAATTCCGGACAACCCGATCGCGCTGAGCGTCATCACCACGACCGGTCCGCTGGCCGTATCGAGCGCCAACCACACCGGCAACCCGCCGCCGACCACGGCCATGGCGGCCCGCCTCGAGCTCGGCGCCGCGGTCGACGTCTATCTCGACGGCGGGCCGGCGCCGGAGGCCGCGCTCGCGTCGTCGATCGTCGACCTCACCGGCGCGACCCCGGTGCTGCTGCGGGCGGGCGCTCTCGACCTCGACGCGCTGCGCGAGGTCTGCCCGGAGGTTGCCCCCGCGCCGTAGAGTGCGCACATGGCGGATGCGACGTTCTGGGGACCCGATTTCAACGCTCTACAGGCCGAGGACCCCGACATCGCGTCGGTCGTCCTCGACGAGCTCGACCGCCTCCGGGGCGGCCTACAGCTCATCGCCAGCGAGAACTTCACCTCGCCCGCGGTCCTCGCCGCGCTCGGCTCCACGTTGTCGAACAAGTACGCCGAGGGCTACCCCGGCCGGCGCTACTACGGCGGCTGCGAGGTCGTCGACCGCGCCGAGGAGATCGGCATCGCGCGGGCCAAGGAGCTGTTCGGCGCAGCACACGCCAACCTCCAGCCGCACTCCGGCGCGAGCGCCAACCTCTCCGCCTATGCCGCGCTGTGCGAGCCCGGCGACACCGTGCTCGCGATGTCGCTGCCGCACGGCGGCCACCTGACGCACGGCAGCAAGGTCAACTTCTCCGGCAAGTGGTTCTCGATCGTTCCCTACGGCGTCCGCGAGGACACCGAGCTGATCGACTACGACGAGGTCCGCGACCTCGCGCTCAAGCACCAGCCGAAGATGATCATCTGCGGCGCCACGGCCTACCCCAGGCTGATCGAGTTCGACAAGTTCCGGGCAATCGCCGACGAGGTCGGCGCCTGGTTGGTGTGCGACGCCGCGCACTTCATCGGCCTGGTCGCCGGCAAGGCGATCCCGTCGCCGGTGCCCTACGCGGACGTCGTCACGTTCACGACGCACAAGGTGCTGCGCGGGCCGCGCGGCGGCATGATCCTGTGCACCGAGGAGCTCGCGCCGCGGATCGACAAGGCGGTCTTCCCGTTCAGCCAGGGCGGCCCGCTGATGCACTCGGTCGCCGCCAAGGCCGTCGCGCTGCGCGAAGCGGCGTCTCCGGCGTACCAGAGCTATGCCAAGCAGGTGGTCGCCAACGCGCAGACGCTCGCCGAGGGTCTCGCCGCCGAGGGCATGCGGCCGGTCAGCGGAGGCACGGACACCCACCTTGCGCTCATCGACCTGCGCGAGACCGGCGTCACCGGGCGCGACGCGGAGACGCGCTGCGACGCGGCGGGCATCACGCTCAACAAGAACGCGATCCCGTTCGACCCGCAGCCGCCGGCGGTCGCGTCCGGCATCCGCGTCGGCACGCCGGCGGTCACCACGCAGGGAATGACCGAGGGGGAGATGAAGGAGATCGCCGGGCTGATGGCGCGAGCCGTCCGCGACTCCGACGGCTCGAGTACGGCGGAGATCCGGGCAACTGTCTCGGCGCTCGTGGCAAGGCATCCGGCTTACCCACGTGCGTGAGTACCTGATCACGGCGTTCGTCGCCGCGGCCGTCACCTATCTCCTCACCCCGTTCGTCCGGCGGGGCGCCGAGCTCATCGGCGCCTACACACCGGTGCGGGACCGTGACGTCCACACCATCCCGACCCCGCGGCTCGGCGGGCTGGCCATCTTCGGCGGCGTCGGCGCGGCGCTGCTCGTCGCGAGCCGATTGCCGACGTTGCACCGGGTGTTCGACACGAGTGAGATCCGCGGCGTCTTCTTCGGCGGGCTGCTGCTGGTCGCGATCGGCGCCGCGGATGACAAGTGGGGACTCGACGCGCTGACCAAGCTGGCCGGGCAGATCCTCGCCGCCGGCGTGATGGTGCTCGAGGGCGTGCAGATCCTTTACTTCCCGGTGTCGCACAACGGCGCCCTGTCGCTCGGTCCGGACCTCGGCGTGCCGCTCACGGTCATCTTCGTCGTGGTGACCATCAACGCCGTCAACTTCATCGACGGTCTCGACGGGCTGGCCGCGGGCGTGGTCGCGATCGCGTCCCTGTCGTTCTTCGCCTACTCCTACGAGCTCTCCGTCGTGCAGCACTTCGACCGCGCGACGACGCCGACGCTCGTGACCGCCGTGCTGACCGGCGCGTGCCTCGGGTTCCTGCCGCACAACTTCAACCCCGCGCGCGTCTTCATGGGCGACTCGGGGTCGATGCTGCTCGGCCTGATGCTGTCCTCGTCTGCGGTCACGCTGACCGGCCAGCTCGACCCGAGCGCGACGACGGCCGTCGGCCTGTTCCCGACGTTGATCCCGCTGCTGCTGCCCCTGGCCGTTCTCGCCGTGCCGTTCGTCGACCTCGTGCTGGCGATCGCTCGTCGTACCCGGACCGGGCAGGCGCCGTGGGCGCCGGACAAGCTCCACCTGCACCATCGGCTGCTGCGGCTGGGGCACTCGCACGCCCGGGCCGTGCTGATCATGTACCTGTGGTCGGCGCTCATCGCCGGCGGAGCGGTGACGATCGCGTTCGCACACGACCGGCCGCTGCTCGTGCTCTCCGGCTACTGCGTCGCCGCTGCCGTCCTGGTCGTCGCGAGCAGCATTCCGCGCCTCCGCCACCACCACACCGGTGGTTGACCGGGCCTCCCGGCGGGCAGCGCCGGGGGCGGTCGAGCTGCTCCAGCTGGGCGCGATCTGCGGCACCTGCATCGGCGTCGGCGCACTTGTCGGCTACCTGCTCGACCGGGCGCTCGGGACCTCACCCCTGCTCGTCTTCGTCGGCCTGGCCATCGGTATCATTGGTGCAGCGACCGGATCCTTCGTTCTGATCCGGCCGTTTGTCACCGACGTCTCAAAGGGGGCGTCAGAACCGAAGGACTGATCGTGGCCCTCGACGCTCAGTGGAGCGCCGTCGCGCGCGGCTATCGCTTCGCGTTGATCCTCGCCGCCGTGCTGGGAGTCGCCGCCGTCGTCGTGTCGTCCTTGATCGGCCCCTGGGCGGCCGGGCTGTTCGTCTCGCTGGGCCTCGCGCTCGGCGGCTGGAACTCCCGCCGGCTCTGGACCGACACCGAGAAGCTCACCTCCGGCACGGTCGAGGCGGGGGAAAAGTGGCGCGGCCCGGCGGTGACGTCGTCGGCCAAGCGGCTCGGACTGATCACCCTGCTCGCCTTCCTCATCGCGCTTGCCTACCGCCCGCTGGGCTGGACGGTCTTCCTCGGCCTCGTCGTCTTCCAGATCGTCATGGTCGCGATGGTGCTGCCGCCGCTCAAGAAGGTCGTGTCCGGGGCCGCCAAGGTCGCGCAGCCATGATCGGCGCAAGCGGCGCGCTCCTCGCAGCGGACATCAAGGTCGGCGACCACCCGACCACCCACTTCCTCGGCCTGACCTTCAACGTCGACACGATGTATACGACGGCCATCGCCGCGGCGCTGACCCTCGGCTTCCTCGCGTTCGTCGCCGCCAAGGCGACCAGTGCGGTGCCCAACAAGGTGCAGGTCGTCACCGAGGTCGTGATCACCCAGACCCGCGCCTACATCGAGGACGCGGTCGGCCACGACGTACCCGCCTGGCTCGTGCCGCTCGGCGTGTGCCTGTTCTTCTTCATCCTGTTCTGCAACTGGCTCGGCTGGTTCCCGTCCGGCCACTCGCCGGAGCGGTTGGCGCCGCCGACGTCGGACGTCAACACCGTCTACGCGATGACGTTCACGGTCGTGCTGCTCTACACCTACCTCGGCGTCAAGCGGAAGGGCGCGCGCTACGTCGGCGACTGGTTCACGGCCAAGCCGGCGATCCGCCGCCCGATCCTCGTGCTCGAGCAGATCGTCAACCCGCTCTCGCTGTCGCTGCGACTCTTCGGCAACATCTTCGCGGGCGGCATCATGCTCGCGGTCATCGCGCTGCTGCCGTTCTATCTGTTCCCGCTCTACGGTTTCGCCGACTTCGGCTGGCGACTGTTCGACTCCGGCCTGATCGCCCCGATCCAGGCCTTCATCTACTCGTTCCTGACCATCTTGTACTTCGGCTTCGCTGTCGCCGAAGAGCACTGACCCGACCACGTCGAAGGAGACGAAATGGCCGCTTCAAGTACTCCCAACGCGATCGCGATCGCCGGTGGCCTCATCGGTGGTGGACTCGCCCTCGGTGGCGGCGCGATCGGTGCCGGCATCGGTGACGGTCTCGCCGGTAACGCCCTCATCAGCGGCATCGCCCGCCAGCCCGAGGCGCAGGGCCAGCTCACCGGTCAGTTCTTCCTGACCGTCGGCCTGGTGGAGGCGGCGTACTTCATCAACCTCGCCTTCGCCGCGCTGTTCGCGTTCGTCCTCGGCAAGTGAGCTGACGCGGATGCCGCTTTACGCCGCGCTTCTCGCCGCCGCTCCGGCGAAGGCCGAGAAGACGAACAACTTCCTCATCCCCAACGGGACGTTCATCTTCGAGTGGATCGTCTTCGTCCTGGTCCTCGTCTTCATCGCGCGCAAGATCCTGCCGCGCATCACGGCGATGATCGAGAAGCGCCAGGAGACGATCAAGCAGCAGTTCGACGACGCCAAGAAGGCCAAGGACGACGCGGAGAAGGCCCGCAAGGAGTACGTCGACGCTCTCGCCGAGACCCGCAAGGAGATCTCACGTCTCCGTGAGGAGGCGAACGACGAGAAGCAGCAGATCATCGAGGAGGCGCGCAGCGAGGCGCGCCGCCAGGCCGAGGAACTGCTCGAGCAGAACCGCACCCGCCTCGAGACCGAACGCCAGCAGATCCTGCTCTCGCTCCGCAGCGAGATCGGCGAGCTCGCGTTCGCGCTGTCGGAGAAGATCGTCCGCGACTCGCTCCGCGACGAGGAGCGGCAGCGCAAGCTGGTCGACGACTTCATCGCCGGCGTCGGCACGACCGTCAAGGTCGAAGCAGATGCAAGGAGCTAGTCGGGAGTCGCTGGGCCACCTCCGCGACAGCCTCGCCGAGCAGACCGGCGGAGTCCGCTCCGACGCGCTTCAGCAGCTGTCCGAGCAGCTGTTCTCCGTCGTCACGCTCTTCGCGGGCCAAGGCTCGCTGCGCCGGGCGATCTCCGACCCGGCGCTCGAGACCGATCGCAAGGTCGGGCTCGTCGACAACCTGCTCGGCTCGCACCTGGCGGGTCCGGCGCTCGAGCTCGTCCGGGCGGCCGCGCGGCAGCGCTGGTCGGAACCCGGTGACGTGGTCGACGCGCTCGAGTCGCTCGCGGTCGAAGCAGCCCTCCAGCGGGCCGAGAGCGACGGGGTGCTCGACGAGGTCGAGGACGAGCTGTTCCGCTTCGAGCGGGTGGTCGCGTCGCAGCCGCAGCTGCGCGCCGCGCTGACCGACCGCAACCTGCCGGCCGAGCGCAAGAGCCGCCTCGTCCGGCAGCTGCTCGAGGGCAAGGTCTCCGAGGTCTCCCTGGCCCTGATCGAGCGCGGGGTGCTCGCGCCCCGCGGCCGGACGATCGAGCGCGTCCTCGAGGACTTCACCGAGCTCGCGGCCAAGCGTCGCGAGCGCCTGATCGCCCGGGTCACCAGCACCGTCGAGCTCTCCGATGAGCAGCAGGCGGCACTCAGCGAGGCCCTGCGCCGCGAGTTCGACCGGGACATCCGGCTGCAGCTCGTGGTCGACCCCGAGCTCGTCGGCGGCCTGACCGTGCGGATCGGCGACGAGCTGATCGACGGAAGCGTGCTGCGCCACCTCGGCGCTGCGCGACGCCGGCTGACCGGCCGCTGAGCCATCACGACGACGTGAGCAACGAACCAGGAAACGAGGCATAGGGACCATGACCGAGCTGACGATCCGCCCGGAGGAGATCCGGGACGCGCTGGAGAGCATCGTCGCCTCCTACGACGCGGGCGCCAGCCGCGACGAGGTCGGTGTCGTCATCGAGACGGGCGACGGCATCGCCCGGGTCGAGGGCCTGCACTCCTGCATGACCAACGAGCTGCTGGAGTTCGAGGGCGGGGTGCTCGGCATCGCGCTGAACCTCGACGTCCGCGAGATCGGTTGCGTGCTCCTCGGCGACGCGCAGCACATCGAGGAGGGCCAGGAGGTCCGCCGCACCGGCGAGGTCCTCTCGGTGCCCGTCGGCGACGGCTACCTCGGTCGGGTCGTCGACCCGCTCGGCAACCCGATCGACGGCAAGGGCGAGATCGTCTCCGAAGGCCGTC
>JAFAQI010000062.1 GCA_019246495.1 Frankiales bacterium
GCTCCTGACGGCGCAGCTCCGCCGCACAGTCCGGGCAACGCTTGACGTGCGCCCGGACGACTCGCGCGCCCCACCCGGTGAGCTCGCCGCTGACGAGGAACGGCAGCTGCGACTGCGCCTCCCGGCAGAACCGGGGCGCGTCGCCGCCCGCCTGCTCCGTCATCCGCGCGCACCTCCCTCTGCCGGCTCGGCGCCGAGAATTGTCGCCCGCAGCCGGGCATGCGCGCGATGCAGCCGAACTTTCACAACAGTCTCCGTTACGCCGAGCAACTCCGCGACCTCGCGCGTCGACAAGCCCTCGATGTCGCGGAGGACGACAACGGCGCGGGCGTCCTCCGGAAGCTTGGCGAGCGCTGCTTCCGACCGCGCCACGAGGTCGGCGGTCACAGCGCGCTCGTCGGGTGCGTCGCGCATCGACACCAGCTCGACGTCGTCGCCCGGCAAGGCGAACGGCGTGCCGCCGGCGACCATGCCGGTCGCCCGTGCCTTGGACCGCCGGCGAAGTGCGGTGAGGCACACGTTGACCGTGACCCGGTGCAGCCAGGTGCCGAATGCGGAGTCGCCGCGGAACCCCAGCACCGATCGCATCACGCGGACAAACACCTCCTGGGTCGCATCGGCCGCTTCGTCAGGGTCGGCGAGCATGCGCCGGCACAACGCGTAGACATCGGCGTAGGTCGCGCGGATCAATGCGTCGAGCGCGTCGGGCTCACCGCGTTGGCACGCCTTGACCAGCGCCGGGTCGACATCCATCGCGTTAGACCTCCGCGCCGCGGCCGCGTTACCGCTGCTGAAAAAAGATTGCCTCGGGCTGTAACCAAGCGTCGTACGCCTGGTCGAACTTGGGTGTGCGGCGCGCCGTGCGTCGCGAAGGAGGCAACGAGATGTACGCGTTCGTCGTGTTCGTGGGCCTGGCGCTCGCGCTCGCCGTCGTCGGCGAGGTGCTCGACGAGGTGCTGCCCATCAAGGCTCCGAAGGCGCTCACCACGACCGTCACGGTCGGTGTGGCAATCCTCGGCGCATGGGCGATCGACTACTCGGTCTTCCGGGCGTTCGGTCAGCCGCTTCGGGCGAGCTGGGAGAACCCGGTCGTGACCGGCATCGTGCTGGTCGGCGCGGGTGAGTTCCTCCGCGCGGTCGCCGGCAACCTCGGGTTCTCGATCTCGCTCGGCAACCGGGACCGACACAAGACCGCCTGACGATCAGGCGTTCCCCGCCGCGAACTGCCCGCCGTACCGGATTCCCCTCGGTGCGGCGGGCAGCCGCATGTCGGTCAGTGCTCGCCGGCGTCGATCAACCGCCGCCGCGAGTTCTCGATCTCGGCCTCGGCCTCGACCCGGCCGCACCAGTGCGCACCCTCGACGCTCTTGCCGGGCTCGAGGTCCTTGTAGACCTCGAAGAAGTGCTGGATCTCCAGCCGGTCGAACTCCGGCAGGTGATGGATGTCGCGCAGGTGCTCCTGGCGAGGGTCGTTCGCGGGAACGCAGAGCACCTTGTCATCGCCACCGGCCTCGTCCTGCATGCGGAACATGCCGATCGCGCGGCAGAGGATCAGGCAGCCAGGAAACGTCGGCTCTGACAGCAGCACGAGAGCATCGAGCGGGTCGCCATCCGCACCGAGCGTGTTCTCGACGAACCCGTAGTCGGCCGGGTACTGCGTCGCGGTGAACAGCGTGCGGTCCAACCGGATGCGCCCGCTCACGTGGTCCATCTCGTATTTGTTGCGCTGCCCTTTCGGGATCTCGATGGTGACGTCGAACTCCACCTCACTAGTGTCCCGAATGCTCGTTGTCGACAGGTCGGGAGGGCATGCGTGGGCCGCCGGTGGCAGCTCGCCACTGTCGTGGTCGTCCTCCTCGCCGCGACGTTGGCCGGTGGGGGATATCTGCTGACCCGCGCCCGTACGTCGGCGCCGCGACACCGACCGACGGTCGTGGCCAGCCCGCCCGTCGCTCTTCCGGCACTGCGGGCAGCGGCAGTTCCGACCCCGTCGGTCCTCCGGACTTTGTTGCGCCGGCAGACCTCCGCCGCCGCGCTGGGCGCATCGCTGTCCGGTCTTGTCGTCGACGCGCGCACCGGGCAGGTGCTGTTCGCGCGTGGGGCGGATGTGCCGATCCCGCCGGCGTCGACCGTCAAGCTGCTCACGGCGTTGGCGGCACTCGATGCGCTCGGCCCGGGCGCAACACTGCCGACCCGCGTCGCGGTCAGCGGACGCACGCTGTATCTCGTCGGCGGCGGGGACATGACGCTGGCCTCGCGTGCCCGCCGTGGCTACCCCAGAGCCGCGAGCGTGGACCTCCTCGCCCGGCGGACTGCGGCGGCCGTCGTCGGGAGGGGACCGTTCCGGCTCCGGTACGACGCCGGCGCGTGGCCGTCGTTCACGTTGCCGCCGGGATGGAACACCGGCTATCTCTCCGCCGGCGACGTGTCTCGCTTGAGCCCGCTCGAGGTCGACGAGGCACGGCTGCGGCCGAACCAGACGCAACGGTTCGGTGACCCAGCCGCCGCCGCCGCGTCCGCGTTTGCCCGCGCGCTCGCCCGCGCCGGTGTCGTCGTGCGCGGTCGCAGCAGCGCGGCGGTCCTGCCTGCCGCCGTCCGTCCGGTCGCGACCGTGCAGTCGCCGCCGGTCGCCGCGCTCGTGCAGCGGCTGCTCACCGTCAGCGACAACGACCTGGCCGAGTCGCTGGGCCGCGCGGTCGCCGTCCATGACGGCCTGCCGCCGACATCCGCTGGTGCGGCCACCGCGGTCAGCCGCTATGTCGCGTCTCTCGGTCTGCCCACGGCCGGACTCCATCTCTACGACGCCAGCGGGCTGTCGCGACTCGACCGCGTGACGGCGAGGCTGCTCGTCGCCGCCGTGCGGCTGGCGCAGCAACGACCGGCCATGCGCGCCGTCATCCTCGGCCTTCCGATTGCGGGGGCGACCGGAACGCTGGCCCAGCGCTACCGCCGCGGCGCCACCGCGACCGGAGCCGGAGGAAGCCGGGTCAAGACCGGGACTCTGGCGGGCGTGTCCGCCGTCGCCGGCCAGGTCGTCGACGCCGACGGCCGGCTGCTCGACCTCGCGTTCGTGACCGACACCGCCGGACTTCCCACCGCGGCCGAGCAGGCCCTCGACCGGCTCGTCGCGACCGTGGCCTCCTGCGGCTGCTGAGCCGCCGGCCGGCCCGCGACGTAGCGTGGTCGGGTGCAGCTCATCGACTGGCGGGTCGCGACCGCAACGGCGACCAGGCTGGTGCCGCCCGGCCCGCGGCTGCCGCTCGCCGAGGCGGTCGCCACGGTCGAGGACCTGCGCCGCCGCGCCGCCGAGGCTGATGGTCACGTCCGCCGCTACACCGGGCTCGACGTCCCCGCCGACCCATCCGCGGTCGCGGTCGTCGACCGGCCGGAGTGGATCCGCTCCAACGTCGAGGGCTTCCGCACGCTCGTCGATCCGATGCTCGAGTCGTTGAGCAGCAGCCGCAGCCTGTCGTTCGGTCCGGTGGCCGCGACCGTGGGCCCGAAGGCGACCGGTGCCGAGGTCGGAGCCCTGCTCGCCTACCTCGCCACCCGCGTGCTCGGGCAGTTCGAGCTCCTCGGACCGCCGCCCGGCGAAGGCGGCGCAGCCGGCCGGCTGACGCTGGTGGCCCCCAACGTCGTCGCCACCGAACGCGCGATGGGCGTCCACCCTGGCGACTTCCGGCTGTGGGTGTGCCTGCACGAGGTGACCCACCGGACGCAGTTCGCCGCGGCACCCTGGTTGCACGACCACGTGCGCTCACTGCTGCGCGACTACCTCACCGCGGCGGACCTCGACCCGGCCGCGCTGCTCGGTCGCCTGCGGAGCGCGGCCGGCTCCCTCGGGGCGGTCGTCCGCGGCGGTTCCGAGCTGTCGCTGCTCGAGCTCGTCCAGACACCCGAGCAGCGCGCGGTGCTCGACCGGGTGACCGGGCTCATGAGCCTGCTCGAAGGCCACGCCGATGTCGTCATGGACGGGGTCGGCCCGGACGTCGTACCCAGCGTCGAACAGATCCGCAGCCGATTCGAGGGCCGGCGCCGGTCGGGCAACCCGGTCGAGCGGATGCTGCGCCGGCTGTTCGGCATCGAGATGAAAATGAAGCAGTACGCCGAAGGGGCGGCTTTCGTCCGTGCCGTCGTCGACCGGGTCGGCATGGCCGGACTCAACCGGGTGTGGGCATCGCCCGACCTGCTGCCCGACGCCGCCGAGATCCGGGCGCCACAGCGATGGCTGACCCGCGTCGCCGAGCCGCCGGCCTTGCCCGCGGTCAACGACTGAGCCGGCGATGCGCCTGCACCCCGCCGTCGCCCGGACCCGTCGCGAGGTCCGGGACACGTTGCGGATCGCAGTCGACGCGGGCCAGGTGTCGAGCGGCGGGCTGGTGCTCGCCGGCGTCTCGGGCGGCCCGGACTCGCTCGCCCTTGCCGCCGCGCTGAGCCGGGTGGCCGACCGGCTCGGTCTGCGCGCCGGCGCCGTCGTCGTCGACCACCAGCTCCAGCCGGGATCGGCCTCGGTCGCCGCGACCGTCGGCGAGCGGTGCCGGGATCTCGGGCTGGACCCGGTCGTCGTGCGCGCCGTGCAGGTCGGCCGGTCGGGCGGGCCGGAGGGGGCCGCCCGGACCGCGCGCCTGTCGGCGCTGCGTGCCGCCGCGGGCGAACTCGACGCCGACGCCGTCCTGCTCGGCCACACGCTCGACGACCAAGCTGAGACCGTGCTGCTGGGCCTCGGCCGAGGCTCGGGCGCGCGCTCGCTGTCCGGCATGGCGCCGGTGACGACCTGGCGCGGCTTGGTCCTGCTGCGCCCGCTGCTGCGGGTACGCCGCTCGGAGACCGCGGCCGCATGCGAGGCGCTCGGGCTGCCGGTCTGGCACGACCCGATGAACGCGGACGACGGCTACGCACGCGTGCGGGTCCGGCACAATGCGCTGCCGGCGCTGGAACGCGCGCTCGGTCCGGGCGTCGCCGAGGCGCTCGCCCGCACCGCCGCCCTGCTGCGCGATGACGCTGACGCGCTCGACGGCTGGGCCGACACGGCGGCCACCGAGCTCTCGCCCGACCGCCTTGCCGAGCTTCCCGCCGCCGTACGCCGACGAGTCCTGCGCAGTGCAGCGGTTGCGGCGGGCGCTCCGCCGGGCCAGCTCAGCGCGCGCCACGTCGACGCCCTCGACGGGCTCGTCGTCC
>JAFAQI010000063.1 GCA_019246495.1 Frankiales bacterium
CGTCGGCAGGACCACCCGGACGATCGTCTTCCACTTCGCGATGCCGAGGGCATAGGACGCCTCGCGCAGCGACGCCGGCACGAGGCGGATCATCTCCTCGGCAGAACGTACGACGATGGGCAGCTCGAGGATGGCAAGCGCCAGCGCGCCGGCGAACCCACTCGGCTTGTGATGCAGGGCGAGGATCCAGAACGCGAGGACGAACAACCCCGCCACGATCGACGGGATGCCGGTCATCACGTCGATGAGGAACCGGATGCCGGTGCCGAGGATGTTGCGGCCGTATTCCGTGACATAGATCGCGACGAGCAGCCCGAGCGGCACCGCGATGACACTGGCGAGGAGCACCTGCTCCAGCGTCCCGATGATCGCGTGGTAGACCCCGCCGCCGGACTGCAACGGCGTGATGCCGGCCATGGAATGGGTGAGGAAGCCACCGTTGAACCGCTTCAGCCCGCGCTTGATCGTGTAGCCGAGGACGAAGCCGAGCGGCAGGAGCGTCAGCCCGAGGGCGAGCCAGGCGCCGTAACGGAACAGCCGGTCCGCCGCGCGCCGCCGGCCCTCGACAGCCAACGTCACGAGCGTGGTCGACGCGACGACGAGCAAGGCGGTGAAGACGAGGAAGTCGGCGACGCCTTGCATTGGCGTCACCGCGAAAAGCAGGACGGCGAGGCCCACGGCCAGGACGGCGACCGCCCACAGGGCACGCGCCGACAGCTGCGCCTGGCGGAGGCCGGCGCGGGCGAGCGAGGCGGTCGTCACAGTGCGCTCCGTTCGGCGGTGCCCGAGCGGTAGATGACGTAGCGCGCCACGAGGTTCACACCAAGAGTGAGCACGAACAGCACGAGGCCGCTGGCGATGAGAGCGCTGCGGCCGACGGTGCCCGCCTCGCCGAACTGGTTGGCGATGTTGGCCGCGATCGTGTTGCCGCTGGTCGGGAGGATCTTCCAGCTCGTAGCGTCGATCGAGCCGATGACGAGGGCGACGGCGATCGTCTCGCCGAGCGCACGACCCAGCCCGAGCATGACGGCGCTGATGATGCCCGGCCGGCTCGGCGGCAGGACCGCCGTACGCACCATCTCCCACCGGGTCGCACCGAGGGCGAGTGCTGCTTCCTTCTGGGCCGGATCCACCTGGCGCAGCACCTCGCGGCTGATCGCCGCGACGATCGGAAGAATCATGATCGCAAGAATCACCGACGCCCCGAAGACTGACTTGCTGAACGTCGAGACGTCACCGTGCGATCCGCCGAACAGCGGAACCCAGCCGAGCCAGTGGTTGAGGAACACCTGCAACCCGACCAGGTGGTGCAGCAGGAACCACAAACCCCAGAGCCCGTACACGACACTCGGCACAGCCGCGAGCAGGTCGGTCAGGTAGCCGAGCCACGTCGCCAGCCGCCGCGGCGCGTACTCGGCGATGTAGATCGCCACACCGAGAGCGACCGGGACGGCCATCACCAGGGCGAGCAGGCTCGTGAGCACCGTCCCGAAGAGCAGGGCCGCGATGCCGAAGTGCCCCGTCGTCTCGGGGAACCACGCCTTGGTCGTCCAGAAGCTGGACTTGTCGTGCCGGAAGGCTGGCAGCGCCTTGTAGATGAGGAACGCTGCAATGGCGGCCAGGAGGACGAACACCAGCAGGCCGGCGCCGAGCGTCAGCGCGCGGAAGATCGCGTCACCACGGCGCGAGGCTCGGGCGTCGCGCAGGGGTGTGGCATCGACCCCGGCACTCACGACGCTCATCCTGCCTTGCCTCCGTCGAACCGTTGCACGCAGCCGCGGAGGTCCGAGCACTCCGGCCCGGACCTCCGCGGCTGCCGAGCCCTAGCTGATGGTGTCGACGCTCGCCTTGGACTTCGTCGCGAGGTCGCTGGGCAGCGGCGCGAACCCGAGCGAGTCCGCCTGCTGCTGGCCCGTCGTCAGCGCGTAGTCGAGGTAGGCCTTGACGAGCTTGCCGGTCGACGCGCTCTTGTAGTGGCTGCAGACGAGCACGTAGGACACCGTCGAGATCGGGTAGCCGGTCATCTTCTTGAAGTCGAGGCTCCCGCCGAGGCTGTTGCCCGTGTCGCTGATGCTGAAGCCGCTGCCGATGGCGTCGGACACCGTCTGTGACGAGATGCCCTCGTAGCTACCCGTGCCCTTCACCTGCGCGGTGGGGAGGTTGTTCTGCTTGGCGTAGGACACCTCGGCGTAGGTGATGCCGCCGTCGGTCTGCTTGACACCGGCGACGACGCCGCTCGAGCCCGCAGCGCCGGTCCCGACCGGGAAGGCGATCTGCTTGTCGGCGCCGAGCTTCCACTCGGTGGGCGCGAGCGCGTTGAGGAAGCTGGTCAGCACCTTGGTGCTGCCGGAGCCGTCGTTGCGCCAGTAGGGGTGGATCGACGTGGGGGGCAGGGTGACGCCGGCATTCTCCTGCTTGATCCGCTGGTCGTTCCAGGTCTTGATGGAGCCGTCGAAGATGCCGGCGATCGTGTCGGCCGACAGCTTGAGGTTCGAGACGTTCTTGAGGTTGTAGATGATCGCGACGCCGCCGGCCGTCACGGGAACCGTGAGGGCGGTGCTGCCGCAGGCCGTGTTGGCCGCGGACTGCTCCGTGGGGATCATCGTGACGTCGGAGCCGGCGAAGTCGACCTTGCCCTGTCCGAACGACGCGATGCCGGTCGAGGAGCCGTCACCGGTGTAGGTGACCTGGGCGCCTGAGCACTGGTTGGCGAACTTGGCAGCCCACTGCTGCTCGATGGCCTGCTGGAACGTCGAGCCTTCAGCTGTCAGGCTGCCGCTCGCGCATCCGGCTGCCGGGGTGCTTCCGGTCCCGCCGTTTCCGCCGTTCCCGCCCTTGCTGTTGTTGTCGCTGCCGCAGCCGGCAAGGGCTACCGTCGCGACCGCCCCGATCCCGACGGCTCGCATGACGAGGGACACCTTCACTCCTGACAACCTCCGTGACGTGGGCCGGGCTGATCCCGGTCGACGCTGCCGAAGGTAGGGAAGCAACCTGACTCGGCTGCTCCCTCAGGGTGAACGACACGTGAACGCCGAGCGGACGCTCGGCGACGCGGCTAGAACTCCGCCGCGGCGACGCGCTCGCCGGTGACCAGATAGATCACGCGCCGTGCCACAGAGACCGCGTGGTCACAGAAGCGCTCGTAGTAGCGGCCGCACAGCGTGACGTCGATGGCGCTCTCGATGCCGCCCTTCCAGCCCGGGTCGAGCAGCACGGTGAACAAGCGCTTGTGCAGCTCGTCCATCACGTCGTCGTCGCGTTCGAGCTCCGCCGCCGCCTCGAGGTCGCGGCCGGCGATGACGCTCGAACACTTCGTGACGATGCGTTGCGCCACCTGACCCATCTCGAGGACCGTGGCATGCAACGGCGAGGGGATGGCGGACGCCGGATAGCGGCGGCGGGCGACCTTTGCGATGTTGAGCGCCAGGTCGCCCATCCGCTCGATGTCGGCGACCATGCGCAGGCTGGTGATGAGCGTGCGGAGGTCGCTCGCCACGGGCTGCTGGCGGGCCAGCAGGTCCATCGCTCGCGCTTCGACGTCGGCGTAGAGCTGGTCGATCGCGGCATCGCCCGAGATGACCGACTCGGCCGCCTGAAGATCGGCGTCGAGCAGGGCCTGCGTGGCGCGGTTGATCGCACTACCCGCGAGGCGGGTGATGTCGACCAACGAAGCGGTGATCGCATCGAGTTCGTCGTGGTACTGGTCGCGCACGCGGACCTCCGGGGAATCGCGGCCCAGCCTAACCGTCCGGTGCCGCATTGATCCCGTACGACGTGAACGGAAGGCAAGCAGTCCGTGAACGGTCGTCGTTCCGTCGGTGAAGATTCACAGGGACGGACCGTCGCTCAGGGTCGAGCGGGCAGGTGAGGCGCTACGACCTACCTATCATCGATGCCGTGACGGTAGTCCTCGCGTCGCTCGCGGGGTTGCTCCTCGGCGCGGTGATCACCGGGGTCGTCGTGACGCGACGCTCGCGCGGCACCGGTGTCGACGACGGCACACCGGCCGTCGGTGCGCGACCGAGGAAGCGTGAGCCGATGCCCGCCGAGATCGTCCTGGAGCTCCTGCCCACCGCGACGGTCCTCGTCGACGTCAATGACAACGTGCGTCTGGCCAACGCATCGGCGCGGTCGCTGGGCATCGTGCAGGCACGGTCGATCAGCGTTCCGGAGCTGCGGCAGCTCGTGCGGGCCGCCAGGCTCAGTGGCAAGCCGCAGAGCGTCGAGATCGGACTCGACGACGGCGGGTTTCCGCGCCGGGTGCTGACGGTCGGCGCGCAGGCTCATCTGCTGGCGGACGGTGATGTCGCGCTCGTTGTCGACGACCTCACCGAGGCGCGGCGGGTCGACGCCGTACGCCGCGACTTCGTCGCCAACGTCGGTCACGAGATCAAGACTCCGGTCGGCGCTCTGACACTGCTCGCCGAAGCCGCGCTCGACGCCCGCGACGACCCGGAGGCCGTCCACCGGTTCGTCACGCGGATGCAACGCGAAGCCGGCCGGCTCTCCCGGCTGGTGCAGGAGCTGCTCGACCTGTCGCGGTTGCAGGGCGGCGAGCCGCTGCCCGACACGACCGAGGTGTCGGTCGACGCGGTGCTGGACGAGGCGATCGACCGCGCGCGACTTGTCGCCGAGGTGAAGCGCATCGAGCTCGTTCGCGGTGGCGACCCCGGTCTTGTCGTCACCGGCAGCGAGAGCCAGCTCGTCACCGCGCTGTCCAACCTGCTCGACAACGCGGTCGCCTACAGCCCGGCGGGGACACGCGTCGCCGTCGGCGTGCATCAGCGTCCCGGGGCGGTCGAGGTCGCTGTCACCGACGAGGGCATCGGCATCGAGCCATCGGATCAAGACCGCATCTTCGAGCGGTTCTATCGGGTCGACCCGGCGCGGTCGCGCGAGACCGGAGGCACCGGACTCGGACTCGCGATCGTGAAGCACATCGTCAACAACCACGGCGGCGAGGTCACGGTGTGGAGCCGGCCCGGCGCCGGCAGCACGTTCACCATCCGGCTGCCGATTGCGCCGGACGCCGAGCGCGACGTCGCTCCGGCCGGTCAGCAGCTCGCCGTCCAGATCGAGAAAGCAGGGGGTTCGTGACACGCATCCTGGTCGTCGAGGACGAGGAGTCGTTCTCCGACGCGCTGTCCTACATGCTGCGCAAGGAGGGTTACGAGGTCGCGGTGTCGACCAACGGTCCGGACGGCATCGACGAGTTCGACCGCGGCGGTGCCGACCTCGTCCTGCTCGACCTCATGCTCCCCGGCCTGTCCGGTCTCGAGGTGTGCCGGCAACTGCGCCAGAAGTCCGACGTCCCCGTCATCATGCTCACCGCGAAGGACGCGGAGGTCGACAAGGTGGTGGGCCTCGAGATCGGCGCGGACGACTACGTCACCAAGCCCTTCTCCGCCCGCGAGCTGCTCGCCCGCATCAGGGCGGTGCTTCGCCGGCGCGGCGAGGTGGAGGAGCCGGTGACCGCCGTCCTCGAAGCCGGCCCGGTGCGCATGGACGTCGACCGCCACGTCGTCACCGTCAACGGCGCGCCGACGACGATGCCACTGAAGGAGTTCGAGCTGCTGGAGTTCCTGCTTCGCAACTCCGGTCGGGTGCTGACCCGCGGCCAGCTCATCGACCGGATCTGGGGCAGCGACTACGTCGGCGACACCAAGACACTCGACGTACACGTCAAGAGGTTGCGCGCGAAGGTCGAACCCGACCCGTCGCGGCCGCGCCACCTGATGACCGTGCGCGGGCTCGGCTACAAGTTCGAGCCCTGAGACCGGGTACGCCGCAAGCTCGCGCTCACTAACCTGGGGCGATGCAGGTCGCCGAGATCATGACGCGGGCGAGCGTCACCGAGTCGCCCGCCGACTCGCTGCGCGACGCCGCCGGGCTGATGTGGAAGAAGCAGACCGGTTCGCTCCTCGTCATGGACGGCGCGGAGCTGCTCGGCATCGTCACCGAACGCGACCTCATGAAGGCCGTAGCGCGCGGCGCTGATCTCGACGCAACTCCGGTCAGTGCGGTCATGACGCGGTCGGTGCTGACGGTCGAGCCGCACACGTCATTGCACGATGCCGCCCGGCACATGGCGAGTCGCTGGATCCGTCACCTGCCGGTTGTCGTCGACGGCGCGGTTGTCGGCATGGTCAGCCAGCGGGACCTGTGCGGCGTTCTGGCAGCTCTCGGTGCCGAGCCGGACGACGCGGCCGGCCTGCCGGCCGACGAGCTCGTCCGCGAGCGCCGGCTCGCGCGAATCGAAGCGGGTGACCTCGACTGAGCCACCCCGATCCGCCCGGGCTGCCCGATCGCAGTGCCGACGACACCGACGTCGGTTGGGGCGACCGGGACGACGCCGACGACGAACAGCGGCTGCGCGACGACCTCCCGCCGCACCACATCGAGCGAGATTGATGTCGACCGAGATTGATGTCGAGCGGGACTGATTCTTCAGCTGCCGGTCAGGCGGCTTGCGGCGACGCGCAGAACGCGCACTTGCGCGCGGCAGCGGGGATCGACGACAGGCACTCCGAGCAGTCCTTGACCGGCGCGGGCTCTTCCGGTGTCGGCTTGAACCGCTCCATCAGCCGGTTGATCGGCAGCACCACGAAGAAGTAGACGACCGCCGCGATGATCAGGAACGAGATCAGTGCGTTGAAGAACACCCCGTAGGTGAACTTGCTCTTGTTGACCGTGAAGAAGAGCGCACTGAAGTCCGGCTTGCCGCCGATCGCGGCGATGAGCGGCGTGATGAAGCTGGATGTGAAGGCCGTGACGATGCCGCTGAAGGCTGCACCGATGACGACCGCGACCGCCAGGTCGACGACGTTGCCGCGCAACAGGAACTTCTTGAACCCACCCATGACGCCCCCTCGAGCCGGAACCGGACGCGGTCATCTAACCGCAGTCGCAGCCCGTCGTCGCCGGTTCGCCGTGGTCGGTTCGCCGTGCTGGTCAGCTCGCGGTCAGGCCCAGCACGCCGGGATTCATGACGCCCCGCGGATCGACCGCGGTCTTGCCGGCGCGTAGCGCGGCGGCGAAAGCGTCCGGCCGCTGTTCGGCGTACCACTGCGCGTGATCCCGGCCCACCGCGTGATGGTGGGTGATCGTGCCGCCGCCGGCAATGACCGCGTCGCTCGCGGCGGCTTTTACCTCCTTCCACTGCGTGACCTCGCTGCCGCGCCGCGCAGGTGCCATGACCGTGAAGTACGGCGCCGCGCCGTCCGGATAGACATGCGTCAGTCGACAGGTCACCCGGCCGCCACCACAGACCGCGGCGAGCGCCGCCTCCGTCCGCTCGGTCACCCTGGCGACGAACTCGTCGAGCCGCTCCCAGGTGATGGCGGTCTCGAACGTCTCGACCAGGATGCCGAGAAGCACAAGCTGTTCCCGGACGTAGGGCGCGCGCACGAAGGAGGTCCGCCAGGCTTCACCGGCAGATCCGCGCGAGCCCGACTCGACGACCCGCAGGCCGGCATCACTGCACAGCTCGAGCGCCCACGCGGCACTGTCCTCCACCGGCGCACTCGTCGACTCGAAGCCGAGCACCAGCGCCGCCTCACCGGTGTCGAGCGTCGCGGTCGTCGCGGACTCGCGTGCATCGATCAACCGGCACGTCGCGGGCAGCACCCCCGACTGCACGATCTGCCGGACGGCCTCACACCCCATGGCGAACGAGGGCGCGCCGAGTGTCGCCGCCCAGCGCACGGTGGGCCGTTGCTGGACGCGCAGCCAGGTCTCGGTGACGACGCCGAGCGTTCCTTCGCTGCCGAGGAGCAATCGATCAGGGCTCGGCCCGGCGCCCGACCCCGGCAGCCTGCGCGACTCCCACATCCCGGCCGGCGTGACGGCGCGGACCGACTCGACGAGGTCGTCGACGTGCGTCAGGCGGGTGGCGAAGTGGCCGGCCGCCCGCGTCGCAACCCAGCCGCCGACCGTCGATCGCTCGAACGACTGCGGAAAGAACCGCGCCGTCAACCCGTGCGGGCGCAGTGCCTCCTCGAGTGCGGGTCCGGCCGTGCCGGCGAGCACCCGGGCGGCACGCGAGACCGGGTCGACCTCCGCGACGCCCGCCAGCCGCTCGAGGTCCAGCGAGACGGTTCCGTGCCACCCCGACCCGACGTCCGGGCGGACACCACCGACGACGCTGGTGCCGCCGCCGAACGGTACGACGGCCACCTCCGCATCCGTGCACCAGTCGAGGACGGCGACCACGTCGGACTCGTCCCGCGGCCGGAGCACGACGTCCGGCACCGGCTCGACGTCGCCGCGGATCCCGCGGATGAGGTCGACGTATGACCGGCCGAGCCCGTGCCGAGCCCGGTCGATCGGCTCGGCGGATGCCAGCTCCCGGATCGTGGCGGGGAGCCGACTGCTGACCCGGTCGGCCGGCAGCTCGGGCAGCGCCGCCGGTCGCTCGGCGGGCTGCGCCGGCAGCCCGAGCTGCGCGGCGACCAGCGGACCGAGCTCGTCGAGCGCCGCCGCGGTCGGAGCCTGCGCCGGGTCGCGCGACCAGCCCCACACGGGATACGTCGAGTCGGCCGCGTTCACGGGCGTTCCAACGCAAGGCTCAACCGCGTCTGGCCGGCCGCCCGCGCCAGCGCAGCCGCCTGAGCGGGCGTCGCCGCCACGATGACCAGGCCGGCACCGTCCGCGCCCGCGTCCGCCTCGGCCCGGGCAGGTACGGCGACCACGTCCACCCCCGTCGCGATCGTCGTCGCCGGCCCGCCGGCGTCACTGGCGACCGCGAGCACATCGACCACGTCGCCCGGATGCACGAGCGCGGCAGCCGCCGGGCCGTCGACGACCCGCACCGGGACCGCGACCAGCCCCGGCCTCGGCAACGCCGCGAGCAGCGACGGCCCGAGCAGCCTGACGTCGGTCAGCGGCTCGCCGCGGCGCACCGGCGCCGCGAGCAGCCGTCCGGCCACCGAGGTGCCGACGAGGATCGCGCCGGCCGGCACGGCGGACCGGGGGAGAGCCAGCCGGCGCAGGTCGGCCGCCGCGATCGGCAGGCCGCCGCTGAGATCACGGGCCGCCGCCCACACCGCCGTGGTCGCCGGCGCCGGCGGCCGTAGGGCCTGAAGCCCGGCGAGGACCGCAAGGCCGGCCAGCCCGGCGGCGACCAGCCGGCGACGTCCGCCGAGCGCTTGCACCGCGCGGTCGACCGACCCGCGGATGGAGCTGTCGT
>JAFAQI010000064.1 GCA_019246495.1 Frankiales bacterium
CGGCAAGCTCTCTATTGGGAAGTGCTCGCCGGGGGATGGCAACGCCCCGACGGGGTGCGGACGATGAGCTGTCGATCGCTGGTATTGAACCGAAGACTGTTCTGGCTGTCCGCGATCCGCAGGAGCAGCGGCGGTCCGGTTGCCGCGACGTCGAGCTCGGTGGTTGCGCCACCTTGATGGACCTTGAGAACGAGCGCGGAGCGGCCAGCGAAGGTTGTCGTTCCGGCCTTCCTCGCGGGACCGGGGAGGCTGAATGCCACTTCCAGGAGGCGAGGCTTATCGAACGCGAACGCACTGCTCTGGCCAGCGACGCCGGACACTACCCACCGGCCGGCACGAGATAGCTGGGCCGCCGTCGTCGCACCCAGAGCGATGTACGCGGCCCGGCTGCCGCACAGGTAGTGATATCGGCCATCGGACCGAACAAGGAACTTTCCCCCATTGATGTTCAATGTCCCAGTCGCCGCGGTGGCCGATAGTCGCAAGTTCGCTCCCACGGTCGTACCACTGACGAAGAGATCGCCAACAACGTCAAGGGTTGGAGCGGCCGACATCGCCTGGCGTGATTGAGCGAGGATCTGCGCAGCCGACAAAGCGGCCCGGCCCTTCGCCGGCGTCGAACCGCCGCTGCACGCGGCGAGCGCACCCGCGACTGAGACAAGTGCCGCGATTCGGCGCGGTCGCATGGCGCGGACCCTACCGGCTCGGCAACCCGGCTCGGCCGCGTGACGGCGGTAACCTCCGGACCATGGCGAGCGGTACGGCGACCCGCGTCTTCCTCGCCCGCCTGGCCGGCGTGACGGTGCTCGACCCGAACGGTGACCAGGTCGGGCGGGTTCGCGATGTCGTCGTGGTCCTCCGGCACGGCTCGCAGCCGCCGCGGGTGCTCGGCATGGTCGTCGAGGTGCAGCCGCGGCGGCGCGTCTTCGTCCCGATCGGACAGGTCTCCACGATCGATGCCGACTCGGTCATCGTGCGCGGCCGGATCAACCTGCGCCGGTTCGAGCGGCGGCCCGGCGAGACCCTCGTCATCACGGAACTGCTCGACCGCAAGGTGGCTCTCGTCGAGGACCGCACGCCCGTGACGGTTGCCGACGTGGCGATGGACCAGAGCCGCACCCGCGACTGGTTCGTGACACGGGTCGCCGTACGTCGGCCGGGTCCCGGGTTCCGCCGCCGCGGGCAGCTGCAGACGGTCGACTGGGACCAGGTCACCGGGTTCGCGCAGCCCGAGGAGGAGCAAGGTGCCGCGAACCTGCTCGCGGCGTTCGACCAGCTGCGGGCGGCCGACCTCGCGCACGTCATGCACGAACTGTCGAGCAAGCGGCGGGCAGAAGTCGCCGCCGCACTCGACGACGAGCGGCTGGCCGACGTACTGGAAGAGCTCCCCGAGGACGACCAGGTCGAGATCCTCGGCAAGCTCGAAGGCGAGCGCGCCGCCGACGTGCTCGAGGCGATGGCGCCGGACGACGCGGCCGACCTGCTCGGCGAGTTGCCACCGGACGAGCAGGAGCGGCTGCTCGCGCTGATGGAGCCCGAGGAGGCGAGCCCGGTCCGCCGGCTGCTCACCTACAACGAGAACACCGCCGGCGGCATGATGACGACCGAGCCGGTGATCCTCTCGCCGGACGCAACAGTCGCCGAGGCGCTCGCGCGCATCCGCGACCCGGAGCTGACACCGGCACTCGCCGCTCAGGTCTACGTCTGCCGGCCGCCGACCGAGACACCGACCGGCAAGTTCCTCGGCATCGCGCACATCCAGCGGTTGCTGCGTGAGCCACCGTCGTCGCTGGTGTCCGGCGTCGCCGACAGCGACATCGACCCGCTCGGCCCGGACTGCCCGCTGGCCGAGGTGACGTCCTACCTCGCGACCTACAACCTCGTCGCCGTGCCGATCGTCGACGACGCCGACCACCTGCTTGGTGCGGTGACGGTCGACGACGTGCTCGACCACCTGCTGCCGGAGGACTGGCGCGAACGGCCCGCCGGGGAGGCCGCTCGTGGCGCGTGAGCGCGGCGGCCGGCAGCGGCTCGACCAGCCGCGCGATGTCCGTCCGGGCCTGCCGCTGCCGCAGTACGACGCCGAAGCGTTCGGCCGCCTGTCCGAGCGCGTCGCCCGCTTCCTCGGCACCTGGCGGTTCATCGGCTACATGACGTTGTTCATCGCGGTCTGGCTGCTGTGGAACCTGCTGGTCCCGCATCACCTGCAGTTCGACCCGCGGAGCAAGAACTTCACGCTCATGACGTTGCTGCTCTCACTTCAGGCGTCGTACGCCGCGCCGCTGATCCTGCTCGCGCAGAACCGGCAGGCCGACCGGGACCGCGTGCAGTACGAGAGCGACCGGTCGTTGTCGGAGCGGGCGGTGGCCGACACCGAGTACCTCGCCCGCGAGGTTGCGGCCATTCGGGTCGCGCTCGGCGAGGTCGCGACCCGCGACTACATCCGCGGCGAGCTCCAGCGGCTGCTCGAGGATCTGGGTTCCCGAGAATCGGGCTCCCGGGGCGACGAGGACGCCGCCGAAGGCTGACGCTGCTCCGTTCGGCCCAAAGCTAGTTCCTCCTGACTACTCAATTCGGGCGAAGACCGGCCGATGAAGTCAAGGTGAACCCTGCATCTTCGGCGAGGCCTCAGGAACAGGCCGGGCGCCCGCAGCAGTCCCGACGACGGCTGGGGGAGGTCCTGGTCGAGCAGGGCGCGTTGACGCCCGAGGAGCTCGACGAGGCGCTCGCCGCCCAGCGCGAAGCCAGCCGGGAGCACCGCCGCGTGCGACTCGGGACGCTCGTCGTCGAGATGGGCTTCGCCAGCGAACGCCAGGTCGCGGCCGCCCTCGCCGGTGCGCTGTCGCTCGAGATGGTCGACCTTGGCTCGCTTCCGCTACAGACCGAGATCGCGCGGCTGCTCCCCCGCAGCGTCGCCGAGCGGCACCTCGTCGTACCGATCGCGCGCGCGGACGACGGGCGGGTCACCCTCGCCTGCGCCGACCCCACCAACGTCGTGGCGATCGACGACGTGCGGATCTACGCCGGCATCACCGACCTGCGACTCGTCGTCGCGACCGCGAGCCAGATCCGTGACCTGGTCGGGCGCATCTGGTCGCTGTCGGAGGACTCCGCCGACGTCGCGCTGATGCTCGAGGACCTGACCGAGGCCGACACCGAGGTCGACGTCGGCGATGTCGCAGCCGACGCGCCAACCGTCCGCTTGGTCAACTCGATCCTGGCCGACGCGGTGCGTTCGCGGGCCAGCGACATCCACATCGAGCCGCAGGCCAATGCGCTGCGCATCCGCTACCGCGTCGACGGCCTGCTGCGTGACGTGATGACCGCGCCGCGCGCCGCCGCGGCTGGCGTCGTCAGCCGCATCAAGGTGATGAGCAACCTCGACATCGCCGAGCGTCGCGTCCCGCAGGACGGTCGCACCCGGTTGCAGGTCGAGGGCTCACAGCTCGACGCCCGCGTCAGCACGCTGCCCAACATCCACGGCGAGAAGGTCGTGATCCGTCTCCTGTCGCGGGCCGACTCCGTGCCGCCGATCACGAAGATCGGCATGGGCGAGAAGCAGCTCGAAGCACTGCTCGGCACGCTTGTCGCCCCGCAGGGCCTGATCCTCATCACCGGCCCGACCGGCTCCGGCAAGACGAGCACGCTCTACAGCGCGATCCACCAGATCAAGACGCCGGACCGCAACATCGTGACGCTGGAAGACCCGGTCGAGATGCAGGTCAACGGCATCACGCAGGTGCAGATCCACGACCGGTCTGGTCTGTCGTTCGCACGTGGACTGCGGTCGGTGCTGCGCCAGGACCCTGACGTCGTCCTCGTCGGTGAGGTTCGCGACCCCGAGACCGCCAACCTCGCGCTCGAGGCGTCGCTCACCGGTCACCTGGTGCTCACGACGCTGCACACCAACTCCGCGCCGGCAGCGCTGACCCGGCTCATCGACATGGGCGTCGAGCCGTTCCTCGTCGCGTCGTCACTGTCACTGGTCGTCGCGCAACGGCTCGTCCGCCGGATCTGCGACTCCTGCGCCGCGCCCTACTCGCCTCCGGCGCGCGTGCTGACGATGCTCGGCATCGACGAGTCGGACCTCGAGCAGGCCAAGCCGACGCGCGGCTCCGGCTGCGCCGACTGTGGTGGCACCGGTTACCGCGGCCGCATCGGTGTCTTCGAGGTGCTGCCGGTGACTGCCGCGATGCGCAGCGTCCTCATGTCGACACCGAACGAAGGCGCGGTCGCTGCCGCTGCTGTTGCTGACGGCATGCAGACGTTGCGTGCTTCGGCGATCGGCAAGGCGCACGCCGGACTCACGACGTACGAGGAAGTCCTCCGCGTCACCCAGGTCGACTCGACGAGCGGTGTGCACTGCGCAGCGTGTGGGGGTGCGCTCGCCAACGACATGGTCGTGTGCCCGTGGTGCGCGGCGACCGTGGACCGCGGTCAGTGCGCGGGCTGCGACCGCCCGCTCGAGCCGGAGTGGCGAATCTGCCCGTGGTGCCGTACGGCGACACCGCATCGCGAGGTCGAGGTCGCTCCGACGAACGCCGGACCGCCACGGGTGCTTCTGGTCGAGGACGACCCGTCGGTCCGCGACTACGTGCGCACCGCGCTGTCGGGGACGATCGAGGTC
>JAFAQI010000071.1 GCA_019246495.1 Frankiales bacterium
GTCGCCGGACGACCTGAAGGCGCTGGACAGCGCGGACCTGCCTGCACTGGCGGCGGAGATTCGCGAGTTCCTCGTCGATGCGGTCGCGCGCACCGGCGGCCATCTCGGGTCGAACCTCGGCGTCGTCGAGCTCACCATCGCGCTGCACCGCGTCTTCGACTCGCCGCACGACGCGATCGTGTGGGACACCGGGCACCAGGCATATGTGCACAAGGTGCTGACCGGGCGATCGGCGGACTTCGCTGCGTTGCGGCAGGCCGGCGGCCTGTCGGGTTACCCCTCCCGCGCCGAGAGCCCGCACGACCTCGTTGAGAACTCGCACGCGTCGACTGCCCTGTCCTACGCCGACGGTCTCGCGAAGGCGTTTGCGCTGAAAGGCGAGCACGACCGCGCGGTTGTTGCAGTCGTCGGCGACGGGTCGCTGACCGGTGGTATGTGCTGGGAGGCGCTCAACAACATCGCGGCGGCACCCGACCGGCCGATCGTCATCGTCGTGAACGACAACGGCCGCAGCTACGCCCCGACCGTCGGCGCGATCGCGCATCGGCTGCAACAGCTGCGGCTGTCACCGTCGTACGAGCAGGCACTCGAGCTCGTGAAGATGTCGCTGTCCCGCACACCGATCGTCGGTGGGCCGCTCTACGACGCGCTGCACGGCATGAAGAAGGGTTTGAAGGACCTCATCCAGCCTCAGGCGATGTTCGAGGACCTCGGGTTGAAGTACGTCGGCCCGATCGACGGACACGACGAGGCGGCGCTCGAAGCAGCGCTTCGCCGGGCGCGAGACTTCGGCGCGCCGGTCATCGTGCACTGCCTGACGGTCAAGGGCAACGGCTATGCGCCGGCCGAGAACGACGAGGCCGACAACTTCCACGGCGTGCCGGTGATCGACCCCGTGACCGGACGTCCGGTCGGCGTTGCGCCGCGGTCGTGGACGCACGTCTTCGCCGAGGAGCTTGTCGCGATCGGTCACGAGCGACCCGACGTCGTCGCCGTCACCGCCGCGATGCTCCGTCCGGTCGGCCTGCATCCGTTCGCCAACGCGTTTCCGGATCGCGTGTTCGACGTCGGCATCGCCGAGCAGCACGCGGTTACGTCCGCGGCAGGTCTCGCGATGGGCGGCCTGCATCCGGTCGTGTGCGTCTATGCGACGTTCCTCAACCGGGCGTTCGACCAGGTGCTCCTCGATGTCGCACTGCACGAGCAACCGGTCACGTTCGTCCTCGACCGCGCCGGCGTCACCGGAGAGGACGGCCCGTCCCACAACGGCATGTGGGACCTTTCGGTGCTGGGCGTCGTACCCGGCATGCGGGTCGCAGCGCCGCGCGACGCCACCCGGCTGCGCGAGCTGCTCCGCGAGGCCGTCGCGCACTCGACCGGCCCCACCGCACTCCGCTTCCCCAAGGCGGCCGTCGCCGACCGCGACGTGAACGCCGTCGATCGCATCGGCGGCATGGACGTGCTGCGGCGCGACGACGACGCGGAGGTGCTCATCGTGAGCATCGGCGCGCTGGCGCCGCTCGCGATCGACGTAGGCGAACGGTTGCGGGCACAAGGCGTCGGCGTCACGATCGTGGACCCGCGCTGGGTCATTCCGGTGGACTCCTCACTTCCTGCTCTCGCCGCCGGACACGGTCTCGTCGTCACCATCGAGGACAACGGCGAGGCCGGCGGCGTCGGCGACGCGGTCGCGCGGGAGCTCCGGCGGCGCGACGTGCGTACGCCGGTGCGCTCGTTCGCGATTCCGCAGCAGTTCCTGCCGGTCGGCCGGCGTGACGACGTGCTCGCCGATGTCGGCCTCAACGCACAAGACATCGCTCGCACTGTCGTCGAGTCCGTCGCCCGGCACGACGACCTCGTCTGAGTGGTGCTGACCGGCCGCCTCAGCCAGAAGGTCACCGTCGGGGTCGTCTACGTCCTAGCCATGTTCATGACGATCATGGACACGACGATCGTCAACGTCGCACTTCCGCAGCTCGGGCGCACGTTCCACGTGCCGGTGGCGCACGTCGACACGGTCGTCGTCGGCTACCTCGTCAGCCTCGCGGTCTTCATCCCGGCGTCCGGCTGGCTCGGCGACCGCTTCGGCACGAAGCGGGTGTTCCTTGCCGCGCTCGTGTTCTTCAGCGGCGCTTCCGCGTTGTGCGGGCTGGCGCAGAGTCTCGGCCAGCTCGTCGGCTTCCGCATCCTCCAAGGCGTCGGTGGCGGCATGCTGACACCGGTCGGTCTCGCGATGCTCTATCGCACCTTTCGGCCGCACGAACGCGTCCGCGCGTCACGCATCCTCATCATCCCGACGGCGTTCGCACCCGCGCTGGGCCCTGTGCTCGGCGGGCTCCTCGTCACCGACCTGTCGTGGCGCTGGGCGTTCTACATCAACGTGCCGATCGGCCTCGGCGCCCTCGTCGTCACGTCGGCCGTGCTCAAGCTCGCACCAGGACGGCACCGGCCGCGCATCGACTGGACCGGTGCTGCGTTGCTCTCGGCCGCCGTGGCGGCACTGGTGCTGGCGACCACGGACGGGTTCGCGCACGAGCGCTGGGAACTGGTCGGCGGAGGCATTGCGCTCGCGGTCGCGTTCGTCGCCGTCGAGCGACGTGCGGCCGAGCCGGTGTTGCCGCTGCGCCTGTTCC
>JAFAQI010000023.1 GCA_019246495.1 Frankiales bacterium
TCGGACGTCCCACGCCAGCTCGCATTGTTCTACCGGCGGGCCGACGTGGACTCGCACACCCGCAGGTGCGGAGCGGCGTTGTTCGCGTGGCAGATAGACGTGCACGAGACCGTCGTCCGGCATGAGCCCGCTTCGCTCCCAGCCGAACAACTCGGCTGCGGTGACGCAGGTGATGCGCGTCGCCGGCGGCAGGCGCAGAAGAGCAGCCAATGCTCTCTCGCGGACGATCGCCTTGTGCTCGGTGGGCGCCGGAGCGACGCTGAGACAACGGCCGTCCACGACGCGCAGGCCACCCCGCCGGATGAGTGTGCGTAGTTGGCCTCGGGAGAGGCCGCTCGCTCTTGCCTGTTGCACTGTGAGCAGCCCGTGCTGACTGCGCGCGATGTCGTCGTACTGCATCCCAAGCACTCTCGCCGAGTTTGCGTCGCGGCGTCGTCGACCATCCACAGCTGGCTGTGTCGGGCGACGCCGTGCGGGGGCATCTACCGTGAGTGGGTGAGCCGGCCGGAGCGCGAACGCAACCCGGCCAGCCGTCTCGCCCGGCTCGGCTTCCGCGACGCCACCGCTGCTCTGGCCAACCTCGACGGTCTCGGTCTCGGTGACGAGGGCAGCTCCGGCGAGGGAGTCGTCGACGCGTTCGCCGCCGCGGCCGACCCTGACCTCGCGCTGACGAGCCTGCATCGCATCGTCGCCGCCGACCGGGACAGCGGTAACGCGCTGTTGCACGCACTAGGCAGCGACTCGTCGTTGCGCGCGTCGCTTGCCGCCGTCCTCGGCGCGAGCGCAGCACTCGGCGAGCATCTCGTCCGGCACCCGGCCGACTGGCGCGTCCTCGCCGGCCACGATGGCGAGGGGCCGACCCGACCCAGCCGGTTCGGGTTGCACCGGACGCTCGTTGACGCCGTCGACGGCAAGACCGGACGAGCGGCGTACGACGCACTGCGCCTCGCCTACCGTCGCTGCCTGCTCGGGCTTGCGGCCCGCGACCTCACTGGCGACGTCGGGGTCGAAGACGTCGCGGGCGAGCTCGCCGACCTCGCCGAAGCGGCATTGGAAGCAGCGCTGCACATCGCACGCGCGGAGCATCCGACGGACAGCCACCTCGCCGTCATCGGTCTCGGGAAGTGCGGTGGCCGTGAACTGAACTACGTCAGCGATGTCGACGTCATCTTCGTCGCGGATCCGGCCGACGCCGGCGCGACGGCGCTCGCCGCCGCAACGATGCGGGCGTGCTCCGAGGTGACTGCCGAAGGCACGTTGTGGCCGGTCGACGCCGCGCTGCGTCCCGAAGGCAAGTCGGGGCCACTCGTGCGCACACTCGCGAGCCACGCCAGCTACTACCAGCGCTGGGCCAAGACGTGGGAGTTTCAGGCACTGCTTAAGGCACGCCCGGTCGCCGGCGACGCCGAACTGGGCCGCGACTACATCGACACCGTCACGCCGCTCGTCTGGTCCGCGGCCGAACGCGAAGGCTTCGTCGCCGACGTGCAGGCGATGCGGCGACGCGTGCTCGAACACGTGCCGGCGGCAGATGCCGAACGCGAGGTGAAGCTCGGCTCCGGTGGTCTGCGCGACGTCGAGTTCGCCGTCCAGCTGTTGCAACTCGTGCACGGTCGCACCGACGATTCGCTGCGCAGTCCCACGACACTCGTCGCGCTCGACTCGCTCGCGCGCGGGGGTTACGTCGGACGCGACGACGCCGCCGCACTCGCCGCGGCGTACCGCTTCTTGCGCACCGTCGAACACCGCCTGCAGCTCAGCCACCTCCGCCGCACGCATCTCCTGCCCACGAGCGAGGCCGAGCTGCACCGGCTCGCCCGCACGATGGGTTTCCGTGACGTCGAGAGCTGGCGGCGGGAGTACGACGGACACACCCGCGAGGTACGCCGGCTGCACGAGAAGCTCTTCTACCGACCGCTTCTCGATGCCGTCGCGCGGCTGCCGGCCGAGGAGGCAAGACTCACGCCGGAGGCAGCGGGAGACCGGCTCGAGGCACTCGGGTTCGTCGACCCGGCCGCCGCGCTGCGTCACCTCACTGCACTGACCCAAGGTGTCAGCCGCCGCGCCGCGATCCAACGAACGCTGCTGCCGGTCATGCTCGGCTGGTTCGCCGACGCGGCCGATCCGGACGCCGGGCTGCTTGCGTTCCGTCAAGTCAGTGACGCCCTCGGCAGCACGCCTTGGTATCTGCGCGTCCTCCGTGACGAAGGCGCGACCGCGCAACGTCTCGCCCGGCTGCTCGCGACGAGCCGTTACCTCGCCGACCTCCTCGGCCGAGCGCCGACGGCCGTCATGATGCTCGGTCACGACGAGGAGCTGCAGCCGCGGCCGAGTGGGCAGCTGACTGCGGAGCTGCTCGCGACGATCCGGCGCAACGACGACTGGGAAAACGCTGTCGCCGCCGCACGCGGGCTGCGCCGCCGTGAACTGTTGCGCATCTCCGCAGCGGACCTGCTGGGCCTCATCGAGCTCGATGTCGTCGGGCCGGCGTTGTCTGACGTCGCGGCCGCGACACTCGAGGCCGCCCTGTCGACCGCGGAACGCAAGATCGAGGCCGAACGACGCGGCCCGTTGCCGGTGCGACTTGCCGTGATCGGCATGGGCCGGCTCGGCGGCGGCGAGCAGGGCTACGGCAGCGACGCCGACGTCATGTTCGTCTACGAGCCGGTCGACGGCGCGACCGACAGCCCAGCGCACACTCAAGCCGCGTACGACGTCGCCAACGAGATGCGCCGGCTGCTCGCGCTCCCCGCGCCCGACCCGCCGCTCGTCGTCGACGCCGACCTGCGGCCCGAAGGCCGGCAAGGTCCGCTCGTGCGCAGCCTGTCGTCCTACGTCGAGTACTACCACCGGTGGAGCGCCGTGTGGGAGAGCCAGGCGCTGCTCCGCGCGCGACCGGTCGCCGGCGACGCCGACCTCGGTGCACGATTCGTCGACGGCGTAGCCGACGTGCGCTATCCGACCGGCGGCGTCGATCCCGCCAGCGTCCGCGAGATCCGTCGGCTCAAGGCGCGCATCGACGCTGAGCGACTGCCGCGCGGTGCCGACCCGCACCTGCACACCAAGCTCGGGCCGGGCGGGCTCGCGGACGTCGAGTGGACCGTGCAGCTGTTGCAACTTCGTCACGCCGGCGACCATCCGGAGCTGCGTACGCCGTCAACGCTGCCGGCCGTCGACACGCTGCATCAGCTCGGCTATCTCGGTGACGACGAAGCGACGGTTTTGCGTGACGCGTGGCGACTCGCCATGCGCGTGCGCAACGCGATCGTGCTCGCCCGCGGCCGGGCGAGCGACGCGTTGCCGGCCGACCCACGGTCACTTGCCGCCGTCGCCCGGGCGATGGGCTACCGCGCCGGCCACAGCCACGACCTCGTCGAGGACTACCGCCGGGCCACCCGCCGCGCCCGCGCCGTCTACGACGACGTGTTCTTCCGCTGACCGCCCGTCAGGCGGCGGCGAGCTCCGATGGATGCACCGCAGACAAGACCGGAGGCGCGAATGCCGGTCGGCCGGACAGCGCCCGCTGCGTGACGAATCCGAGAGCCAGCGCCAGGACACCGCCGACGGCGTCGAGCACGAAGTGGTTCGCCGTACCGAGAATGACGAACAGCGTCGCAACCGGATAGAGCGCGCCGAGGACGCGGACCCACCGGCGCTCCGCCAGCGCGACGATCACGACGGCACACCACAGCGACCAGCCGATGTGGAGCGACGGCATCGCGGCGTAGAGGTTGGACGCCTTCGCGAAACCTCCCGACGCGAACGAGCCCCAGGTGTGGAACGTCGCAACCGTGTCAACGAAGTCGCGGTTCGGAAACATCCGCGGCGGTGCGAGCGGATAGAGCCAGAAGCCGAGCAGCGCGACGGCGTTCGTGGCGAACAGCACCGATCGCACCGACCGGTAGCGGAGCGGGTGCCGGACGTAGAGCCAGCCCAGCACGGCGAGCGTCACCGCGAAGTGAAGCGTCGCGTAGTAGTAGTCGCAGATGTAGGCGAGCCAGGCGTGCTCGGTGACGAGGTCGTTGAGCCAGTGCTCGACGCCCAGGTGCGTCGACTGCTCCGCAGCGAGGATGCGCGAGGCGTGCTGCAAGGCCGCCAGCTGGTGGGCCGGGGCGGCGTTGCGGACGAGGGTGTAGAGCCCGTAGCACGCGGCGAC
>JAFAQI010000046.1 GCA_019246495.1 Frankiales bacterium
GTCTGGCACCTCGACGAGTCCGACGCCGAGAGCACGATCCGGCCGCACGTCGGTGACCTGATCATTGTTCGCCTGCCGGGCGGCGCGAGCGGCGGTTATCACCGGCCGCGCAGCAGCGACCCGGACGTCGTCCTGCGCCGCCATGCACGCGGCGGTTTTCCCGCGAAGGCCGACGCCGTCGGGCGGTTCCGCGTCGTGGGGCACGGCCGGGCGGACCTGACGTCCTACGACGACTTCACGTGCCTGCATGCCCGGCCCAGCTGCGAGGTCCCGCAACGGGTCTGGACCGTGCACGTGAAGGTCCGCCGTGCGCCGGCAACGGCACGTCCGGCCCTGCTCGCCTCGGCGGCGCGTCACGACGGCGACCTCGACCCGGCGTTCGGCTCGCACGGCGTACGGCGAACGGCGTTGGCCGCAGGCGGTTCGGTCGTCGGCACTGCGGTGCAACGCGACGGCAAGGTCGTCGTCGCGACCGCGACATCGGGGCAGACCGGCTTCGACCTCACCCGGTTCACCGCCGGCGGAAACCTCGATATCGGGTTCGGTAGCCAGGGGCGGGTGACGACGTCGATCCCCGGCTACACCAAGGCGCAGGCGCAGGCGGTCGCGGTGCAGCCGGACGGACGGATCGTCGTCGTGGGCTGGGCGAGCAACAGCACGAACGCCGACTTCGCCGTGGCGCGTTATCTGCCGACCGGCAAGCTCGACCGGACGTTCGCCAACCACGGCACGTTCACGATCGGGCTGACCGCGAACAACGACTTCGCCCGGGCGGTCGCCATCCAGCGCGACGGCCGGATCCTCGTCGCCGGCGTCGCGCATTTCAACACGAGCGACGACACGACCGTGATCCGGCTGACCAAGACCGGCGCGTGGGACAAGACGTTCAACGACCTGGGCGGTGAGGGCGGGGTGGCGAGCACGACCGGCCGATACAGCGACCGGAACGACGCTGCGACAACCATGCGAATCGCGCACGACGGCGACATCGTCATCGGCGGCTACGAGACCGAGTCCTCACACACGAACGGCATGGTGGTCGAGCTGACCTCCGCCGGCGCTTTCGACATGACGTTCGGCGACCATGGCATCCAGGTTGTCGAGAACGCCGCGGTCAGCAGTGACGTCACCGCGGTCGCCCCGCTTCGCGACGGTCGCCTTCTGGTCGGCGGTGTGATCCACGGCCCCGACGACCACAGCTTTCTGTTCCGTCTGCACGCCGGCGGGACGCCCGACGGTTCATTTCAGGCCGCGGGCATCAACGGCTCGTCGGTCACGAGCGACACCGTCCGCACGATCGACGTTCAGCCGAATGGCAAGTTCGTCACGACCGGCAACGTCGTCGACAGCAACGGCACCGACGTCACGGTCTATCGGCACAACCAAAACGGTTCGGCTGACTCGAGCTTCGGCACGGCCGGAGTGCCTCGAATAGCTGTCAGCGGCGCGGCCGGCGACTCCGCCGGCGCCGCGATCGACAGCGCCGGCCGGATCGTCGTCGCCGGCCTGTTCGCGGGCTCGTCGTCGACGCAGCAGTTCGTGGCGAGGGTGCTCGGCGACACCGTTCGGCCGCACCGGGCAACCGTCGGCCATGACAAGCGGCACGGGACGAAGGTGCGGGTGCACTGGCACGCGACGGACGACAACACCGGAGTTGCGTCGTACGACGTCCAGCGCCGCACCGACAGCGGTCACTGGAAGAGTTGGCATCGGCGCACCTCAGCACGGTCCGCTGCGTGGCAAGGCAAGCGGCAACATCGCTACTGCTTCCGGGCCCGCGCGCGGGACCACGCCGGCAACGTCGGGTCATACTCCGCGCCCACCTGTGTCCGGATCCCGGCGCACGGCTGACCAGGCGCCGCAGCGGCGGGCGTTACGCTCCGCGCGTGCATCAAGCCAAGGTGCTCATCGCGTCCAACCGCGGTCCCGTCGCCTTTCGGCTCGGTGACGACGGAAGCCTCCGCATGTCTCGCGGCGGTGGCGGGCTCGTCTCGGGAGTGTCCGCCGCAACGAGTGACGGCGCCGCGGTCTGGGTGTGCGCCGCGCTGAACGATGGCGACCGCATGGCCGCGGCCCGGGCCCCCGGCGGCCGGCTGGATCTGGACGGCCACGACACCGGCGGCGCCGCGGTGCGGATGCTGCCGATCGACGAGACGACGTTTCGCCGCGCCTACAACGTCGTTGCGAACTCGACACTCTGGTATGTCAACCACACGCTGTTCGACACCCCGCGAATGCCGGTGTTCGACGCAAGGTGGTCGCGCTACTGGCAGGCCTACGTCGACTACAACACCGCGTTCGCCGACGCGCTTGCCGAGGAAGCGGCGGATGGCGCGCAGGTGCTCGTGCAGGACTATCACCTGTTCCTCGTGCCTGCGTTGCTGCGCGCACGGCGACCCGATCTGCGCATCGGCCACTTCACGCACACACCCTGGGCGGAGCCGTCGTACTTCAGCGTGCTGCCCGACGACATCGCACGATCGGTGCTGTCCGGCATGCTCGGCGCCGACAGCGTCGGCTTCCTCTCGCCGCGCTGGGCCGAAGCGTTCGTCCGTTGTTGCGTGCGGCTGCTGGGCGCAGACGCGGGCGGTACGACCGTGCACGTCGCGGGTCGATCGACACGCGTTTTTGTTCATGCATTGGGGGTCGACGGCGACGAGCTCCGGGAACGCGCCGCCCAACCCGACGTCGTCGCGCGGCGCGAGGCGCTGCGCCACCGCGCCGGCGACCGGCGCATCATCGTCCGCGTCGACCGCACCGAGCTGTCGAAGAACATCGTCCGCGGCCTGCATGCCTATCGCGAGCTGTTACGCAACTGGCCGGAGCATCGCGGCAACGTCGTTCACGTCGTCCTCGCCTATCCGAGCCGGCACGACCTGCCGGACTACCGCGCCTACACCGCCGAGGTGCAACGGGTCGCGCGCGAGATCGACGACGAGTTCGCCGGCGACGGCTGGGCACCGCTGATCCTCGAAGTGAACGACGACTACCCAAGGTCGCTCGCCGCCCTGCAGCTCGCCGACGTGCTCGTCGTCAACCCGCTGCGCGACGGGATGAACCTCGTCGCAAAGGAAGGCCCGGTGCTCTCGCACGACGGGCTGGCCATCGTGCTGTCCCGCGAGGCAGGCGCTGCCGACGAGCTCGCCGGCGATGCGTTGCTGGTCAACCCCTATCACGTCAGCGGGACCGCGGCGGCGATGCACGAAGCGCTGAGCCTTCCGCGCGACGAACGTCAGCGGCGTAGCGAACGGATGGCTGTCGCCGCCACCGCGTTGCCGCCCCGCGCGTGGATGCGCGCACAGCTCGACGCGCTGTAGGAACGCTTTCTCGCGCTGTCAGGCCGGGGCGACCTCGGCCGGCGCGGCCTGCTCCGGAATTCCGCCGATCTCGGCCATGAGCGCCATCAGCGCCTCCTGGTCCGGCCCGACGAACGGCGTGCAGCCGGCTGCGTCGACGAGGTTGTCGAACAGCCGATCCGGCTTGCTCGCGGGAGGCAGGTGCGAGCTGAACACCATGGACGGCTCGAACCGGCGTACGTCGTCGACGACTGAGGCGAACGTCGATCGCGACACCATCGACAACCACGGGCTGTCGACCGATAGCCACAGCAGCTGAGCCGCGCGCAGGTCCTCGTCACCGACGTCCCCGACGTCCGCCGCACCGGCTGTGTCGCGGCTCGGCATCGGTGCGCCGAAACAGTCGGAGCTGAACAGATAACCGGTGCTGTCGTCCTTGAACCCGACGGTCATCGGGCTGTCGAACGCCGGTGGCCGGAACGCCGTGACGGTGCGGTCGCCGAGATCGAGCGACTGACCCGGGTTGAGCAGATGCACCTGCGGCATCGGCAGCTGCATGTCCGTGCCGAGGTAACCCGCTGCGGCGAAGGTCGTCACGAGCTTCGCCTGCGGCGCGGCCGCGAGCAGGCTGAGCAAAGCGCCGGTGTGGTCGCGGTCCGGATGCGTCAGCCAGATCCAACGCAAGTCGGCGAGGTCGATCAGCTCCGACAGCGACGACACGAAGTCCTCACGCGCAACACCCATGCCGGTGTCGACAAGCAGCGGCTGCTCGGCGTGGAGCAGGAACGCGTTGACCGGCAACGCCCCCAGGCCGGGAATCTCCGCGCAATCGTTGAGGACGTGGACGTCGTCAGTCGCTCGGTATGTGTTCATGTGCACCCTCCCCTTGCTGCGTCACTCTCGCCATGCCCGATGGCTACGTCAATGCGTAGCGGCGAGGGCGCGCAGGAAGTCGACGACCGCGGCCGGCCCGGGCAGGACGAGGTCCGCGCGCTCGGCGAGCTCGCGCGGGCTGTCGTCGAGTGCCGGGTCGACGCTGGCGACGGCGAATCCGGGTACGCCGGACTTCCGCAGGTCGGCAATCGCGGCGAATGCAGGCAGGTCGCCCAGGTCGTCGCCGACATAGCCGACGGCGGCCGGCTTGGTCTCCTCCACCAGCCGGCGTAGCGCAGCGCCCTTGTCCATCCCGCGCGGGCGCACCTCGAGCACCATCCGGCCGGGCAGCGCCTCGAGCCCGAGCTCGTCCGCGACCGCGCAGACGGCCGGCTCCAGGTCGGCGAGCGCGGCCGCCGGGTCGTCGGCCGGCCGGGTGTGCACGACGATCGAGTGGGTCTTGTCCTCGAGATGTACGCCGTCCGCCGCCGCCGAGACGATCGCGGCGAGCCTTTGCCGGGCGTCGGCAATGGCCGGCAGCGGCTCCGGCGAGCTGAGCCGGCCGGCCCGCCACTCCTGCAGCCCGTAGTGGCCGAGCACGCGCAGCCCGTCGACGTCCTCGAGGTCGCCGAGCGCGACGACGTCGCTCGCCGCCCGCCCGCTGACGACGGCCAGGTGGCCGATCCGGCCGGCGAGCGCGGCCAAGGCGGCTGTCGCTCCCGCCGCCGGCCGGGCGTCCTCGGGCCGCTCAACGATCGGCGCGAGCGTCCCGTCGTAGTCGACCGCAAGAAGCGCTTGCGCCGGCTCGCCGAGCAGGGCAGCGAGCCCGGCCCGACCAGCGTCGGTCGTCGGCTCCGGAAGGCTCGCGCTCACAGGGCGATCCAACCAGCCCGCCAGCGCAAGCCGCTGCGGCGCGACCGGTCCGGCTAGCCCTGCCAGTAGCGGGTGACGACGAGCGTGAGGCCGTGGCCCGGAAGCCAGCTCGGCCGCGGCTCGAGTCGCTGGACGCTCGGGTAGTGCCGGGCCAGCAGCCGCGCGGAGTCGAGCTGACCGGCCGGGTAGTAGAGCGTCGTCTCCGCCAGCCGCCCGCGGAAGTTCCCCACCCGGGCGATCGGCCATCCGCCGGAGGCCAGCTCGCCGGCGACATGATGGGCGAGACCGCTGCGCCGCGAGTTGTTCAGCACCGTGACGGGCACCTTGGCCGCCCGCGGGCCCGTCGTCGCCGACGGCTCGGCGGCGGGCGCGGACGGTGTGGCCGGCGCAGACGCCGACACTGACGGAGTCGGCCGCACGGACGGAGTTCCCGACGCCGACGGGCTGCCGGCGACCGGCCCGCTCGGCAGCGGGGCATGTTTCGGCGGCACTACCACCGGCCCGAGCCCGCTGTCCCGGCGCCCGTTGACGGCGATCAGCAGCAGGATCAGCCCGGCGACGCAGGCGACGGCCGTCAGCGGCGGGACGAGACGGCGTGCCGCCTCGGATGCGGAAGGCGGAGCGCGATGGCTCGCCGGAGTCAGGGCGTCAGACCTCGATGCCGAGCCGTCGCGCCGACCGGGCGCGCTGGCGCTGGCTGCGCAGTCGGCGCAGACGCTTGACGAGCATCGGATCGGCGGCCAGGGCCTCCGGCCGGTCGATCAGCGCGTTGAGGACCTGGTAGTAGCGCGTCGCCGACATGTCGAACAGCTCGCGGACCGCCTGCTCCTTGGCCCCGGCGTACTTCCACCACTGCCGCTCGAACGCCAGGATCTCGCGGTCGCGGTCGGTGAGCTCGCCGCCGACCGGTTGCCCGCCCGACAGTGCCGCTAGATCCATCGCCCTCTCCCGCATGCCGTACCTGACTTACACCGGTGTCATTCTGACACGGCCCACCGACGAAACCCGGCAAGCCTCGCCCACAAGGAGGACGGGTCGCGCGCGCGGTTCCCGGCCGTCACGCGGGCGGACGGCGAAGGCCGGCCGCGTACGGCGCGGCGGCGGCCTTGGTCGGTCCGCGAAGGGAGCGCAGCGAGCGAGCGGACTCGGCCCTAGCCGCAGAGCGCCGCCCGCGCGATCAGACGCAGAGCGCCGCCCGCGACCGGCTACGGATAGAGGCCGCGGGTGCGGTGGGCTTCGGCGACCCGGCCGACGCCGATCATCTGCGCGGCGGTCCGCAGCGAGACGCCCTCGTCTGCGGCCAGGCCGGCGACCTCGGCGTAGGAGCGCTCCATGATCCCCTTCAGCCGGTCGTTGACCTCGTCCTCGCTCCACCAGTAGGCCTGGAGGTCCTGGACCCACTCGAAGTAGGACACGGCGACGCCGCCCGAGTTGGCCAGGATGTCCGGTACGACGACGACGCCGCGGTCCTCGAGCACGGCGTCCGCGTCCGGGGTGGTCGGCCCGTTGGCGCCCTCGACGACGAACCGCGCCTTGACCTGGTCGGCGTTGGCCTCGTGGATGACGCCTTCGAGAGCGGCCGGCACGAGGACGTCGACGTCGAGCTCGATCAGCTCCTCGTTGCTGATGACGTCGGTGCCGGGATAGCCGGCGACCGACTCCATGCCCTGGCGCACCGCGCGAAGCATCGCGGCGGGGTTGAGCCCCATCGAGTTGTAGGCGCCGCCTTTGACGTCGGAGACCGCGACGACCTTGCAGCCGGCGTCATGCAGATATTGCGCGGCCAGACCGCCGACCTTGCCGAAGCCCTGGACAGCGACCGAGGTGTCCCGCGGGTCGACCCCCGCCTGCTTCAACGCGGAGAACGCCGAGAACAGAACGCCGCGGCTCGTCGCGCCGCCGCGGCCCTGCGAGCCGCCGACCGATACCGGCTTGCCGGTGACGACACCCGTCACCGTGTAGCCCTTGTTGACGGAGTAGGTGTCCATCATCCACGCCATCGTCTGCTCGTCGGTGCCGACGTCGGGCGCGGGGATGTCCTTCTCCGGACCGATGATCGGCCCGATCTCGCTGGCGTAGCGGCGGGTGACGCGTTCGAGCTCGGTGCGGCTGTAGAGCCGCGGATCGATCGTCACGCCGCCTTTGGCCCCGCCGTACGGGATGCCGATCAGCGCGCACTTCCACGTCATCCACATCGCACGGGCGCGGACTTCGTCGATGTCGGTCGACGGGTGATAGCGGATGCCGCCCTTTGCCGGGCCGCGGGAGAGGTTGTGCTGGACGCGGTAGCCCCGGAGCACCTCGACATGGCCGTCGTCGCGGCGAAGCGGGATCGACACGGTCATCTCGCGGCGCGGTGTCGCGAGCAGCTGGTGGGTGCCGTCGTCGAGGCCGAGGTGCTTGACCGCTTCGGCGAGCTGGATCTGCGCCGACTCCCACGCCGACTGCCGTGCGGCCACTACACCGTCACCCCTTCACGATCGGTCGACGCTGGCCGTTCGATGAGCGCGAGTCTGTCATGGACCCGCTCGCCGGACAGCCGACGCGCGAGCACCCACGCACCGACGACGATCACCGCCGCGACGATGCCGTCGAGCCAGAAGTGGTTGCCCGTGACGACCACGACGTACGCCGTGAGCAGCGCGTGCAGCGTTGCGACGAGTCGTCCGGCTCGGGAGCCGCTCTGCCAGGCCGCGATCGCGAACAGGACCGCCCAGCCGACATGCACCGACGGCATCGCCGAGAGATGGTCGGAGATGCCGGGGGTGTCGGCGTAGACCGACTGGCCGAGACGCGCGCCCGTGTCGACGACATGAGTCTGCGGAAGAAGGCGCGGTGGCGCGGTCGAGATGAGGTGCAGCAGCAGACACGCGCCGGTGAACAGGACGAGTGCGTTGCGCGTCACGGCGTAGCCGGACCGGTGACGCCACCACAGCCAGGCGAGCGCGACGTCGACCGACAGCCAGTGCGCGTAGGCGTAGTAGTAGTTCGCCGCTTCCAGCAGGTAGCGATGGCCGAGCAGTGGCGTCTGCATCGCCGGCTCGGCGTCGAGCTGCAGCGAGCGTTCGAGCCGCCAGATGTCGTCGCCGCGCGCGTAACCCCCCGCCGGGTGATGACCGACGAGTTGCCCGACGAGCATCCACAACGCGAACAGCCCGAGGACGACGCCGACCTCCCGAAGCGTCGCGCCGGCCCGCCGCGCGCGCAGCTCCGTCGCGACAAGGCCGCCGACGCCGAGGCAGACCGCCGCGACGACCCCCGCGGTCAGCCACGTGACGTGCAGCTGTGGCGTCACGCCCCGAACCCTATGGCCGGTTGACCGGGTTCTAACCCGGTGAACCGGCCATAGTCAGCG
>JAFAQI010000018.1 GCA_019246495.1 Frankiales bacterium
CTCGCCGCGCAGAGCTAGCTGCGCGGCGGCGTCACTCCGCTAGGAACTCCAGCAGCAGGGGGTTGAGGCGGTCGGGTGCTTCCGCCTGCATCCAGTGGCCGGGCCCGTCGAGCCGCTCGTAACGCCACGGCCCCTTCACGTAGTCGCCGCTGCCTTTCATCTGCGCCTCGGTCAGCGCGACGTCGTTGCTGCTCCAAACGCCGAGCACCGGGCACGTGATCGGCGGGAACTCAGGATGATCCGCGACGAGCGTCCGCGGATGCGCGTTCGCGCGATACCACCCGAGACCTGCCGTGAGCGCCTCGTCGTCAGCGAGCATCCGGCGTACGCCCTCCTGGTCGGGATGGCCGCCGAGCATCATCGACCCGTTGCGGCGCAGCCACTCCTCCGCGACGCCTTCGAACTGGAACAGCAGCATGTACCAGCTGCGCATCCGCTGCTCGAACCCCGCCGCGCCGAACGCGGCCGGGTGACCGACGGACAGCGCAACGAGCCGGTCGACGCGGTCGGGCAGGAACGCAGTGAGACCCCACGCCGCGGCGGCGCCCCAGTCGTGCGCGACGACGCGCGCTTTGTCGACACCGGTGGCGTCGAGGATCGCCATCGCGTCGATGACGACGTTCTTCAACTGGTAGGCATCGACGTCCGCCGGCTTGTCGCTCGCGCCGAAGCCACGAAGGTCCGGCGCGATCGTCCGGAAGCCGGCTTCGGTAAGCGGCCCGATCTGGTGCTGCCAGAGCGAATGCGAGTCCGGCCAGCCGTGCAGCAGCAGCACCGCCGGCCCGTCGTCCGGCCCGTCGACCCAGACCTCGAGCCCGACCCCGCCCTCACCCGTCACGCGCATCTCGTGCCCCTCCCAGCCGTGCGAACGTGGCCTAGTTGATCACGTTCGCGCCGGGGGCGAGGATCTGGGCGGCGCGGGCCCGGCCTTCCTCGGGACCGTCGGCCGACAGCACCGCGGCGGCCGCGTCGGCGCACTGCTGTGACGTGACCTGCGCGAGTGCGGCACGTACGACGGGGATCGACCGCGGCGCCATCGACAGACCGGCAGCGCCGAGACCGACGAGCACCGCGGCGAGCCACGGGTCACTCGCCGCCTCACCGCAGACGGTCACCGCACGGCTGGCCATCGCTCCCGCGCGCAGCACCGTCGCGACGAGGTCGAGGAACGCCGGCTGCCACGGGTCGAGCAGGTCGGCGAGCTCGCCGTCCTCACGGTCGGTCGCGAACGCATATTGCGCGAGGTCGTTGCTGCCGACCGACACGAAGTCGACGACCTGCAGCAGGTCACCCGCCCGCAACGCCGCCGCCGGAATCTCGACCATGACACCGGTCGTGCCGACGCCAGCAGCCCGCGCGCGCGTCGCGAACCATGCCGCCTCGGCCGTCGTCGCGACCATCGGCGCCATCACCCGCACGTCGGCCGAGCTCTCGCGAGCGGCTCGTGCGATCGCGGCGAGCTGGTCGTCGAGCAGCTGCGGGTGGCGCCGGGCGACACGAAGACCGCGTACGCCGAGAGCCGGGTTCGGCTGGTCGCCGAGGCGGACGAACGACACCGGCTTGTCGGCGCCGACGTCGAGCGTCCGGACCGTCACCGGCCGTCCGGCGAACGCGTCGAACACCTCGCGATAGGCACTCGCCTGCTCGGCGACCGTCGGTGGCTGGGCGCGGTCGAGAAAGCAGAACTCCGTGCGGAACACCCCGACGCCTTCGGCTCCCGCAGCGAGCGCGTCGTCGACGTCGCCCTTGCCACCGACCGCCGCGAGCAACGGGACCGACCGGCCATCGCGCGTCCGCCCCGGGCCGTCCGGCGCCGCGTCGGCAAGACGCTCGGCGGCACCGCGGCGGCGGGCGAGCGCACCGACGAGCTCGGCATCCGGATCGGCGGTGACGACGCCGGCGTCGCCGTCGACGGCCACGCGTTGCCCGCCGGCAAGTGCGGCGACGCCGGGACAACCGACAACCGCCGGGATGCCGAGCGCCTTGGCGAGGACTGCCGTGTGCGACGTCGGCCCGCCGCGTTCGGTGACGAGAGCCAGCACCCGTGATGCGTCGAGCGACGCTGTCACCGCGGGCGAGAGGTCACGGGCCACGAGGACGAACGGCGTACCGGGGTCCGGAATGCTCGGCGGTGCTTCACCGAGCAGCCGCGCGACGACGCGGTCGCGGACGTCGTCGAGCTCGGCTGCGTCCGGCGCTCCGCGCAGCGGGTCGGACTCGCGCATGTCGCGGTAGGCGCCGAACGCCTCCCACGCCGCGCGCGGCGCGGTGCGGCCGGTGCGGACGAACTGGAGGACGAGCGCGCCGAGCGACGGATCGCGCGACATCCGGGCCTGCCGGGTGAGGACGGCACCAGATGCGCCGGCGCGGTCGGCGAGAGCGGCGAGCTCCTCGGCGACGGCGTCGAGCGCCTCCTCGGCTCGCGCGGTCTCCTCGGCGACGTCGACCGCCCGGCCGTCACGCGCCGGAAGCGACGGTCCTTGCACACGCGCGACCGGGCCGACAGCCGTTCCCGGGCTGACGCCGATGCCTTGGTAGCGCGCGCTCACCCGCCCATTCTGCGGTCAATTGCGGATTGCCTGACTTCTAGGGCGGAGAATCCGCAATTGCCTGCAGCGGGTCAGCCGGCGAGGCGCTTGCGTTGCTCGCGCCGGGCGGCAAAGCCGAAGAGCTCCACCGACGCGACCGGCGCCAGTCGCTGCAGCCGCCACAACACCCGTAAATTGCGCGGCGTGACGACCATGGCCTTTTTGTTGTCGATCGCGGCGAGGACGTCGCGCGCCAGCTCCTGCGGC
>JAFAQI010000293.1 GCA_019246495.1 Frankiales bacterium
GCGCAACGAGACCGACGGCTTGCAATACGCCGTCAACAGCACGAAGCCGGACTGGACGGTTGCGCAGCTCGAGAGCGCGAAGACGATCGATCCGCAGGCGACCGCGATGCTCCAGCTTCCGGCATCGGTGTCCCTCCAGGTGCGAAACCTGACGACTCATGTCCTCGCCGCCGCGCACGCCACGACCCCGTTCGACAAGGCGCTCGCGATCCAGCAGTTCCTGACGAGCCCGCGGTTCACCTATGACGTGAACGTCGCGTCGTCCGCCAGTTCGGATGCGCTGGCGAACTTCCTGCTGCACACCCACCGCGGTTTCTGCCAGCAGTACGCGTCGGCCATGGCCGTCATGGCGCGCATCGCGCGCATCCCGTCGCGAGTCGCGGTCGGATTCACCCATGGTGAACAGCAGGCCGACGGCACCTGGACGGTGACCACCCGGGACGCGCACGCCTGGCCGGAGCTCGAGTTCGGTGGCATCGGCTGGGTGCCCTTCGAACCGACTCCGCGCACCGACGGTCAGACGCAGGTGCCGAACTACGCCGTCGCGCAGTCCAATTCGAAGGCAGGCAAAGGCGGCGCCCCCGACCAGTCGCAGAAGATCGCCGCCGGCAAGCGGGGTGGCAAGGCGTCGGCACCGGTTCAGAGCCGCGCCCAGTTGCTGGACCACAACGTCGAGAAGGTGTCGACAGGCGGACGGGCAGCCACGAGCGCGGCCGAGCACCACGGCAGCAGCGCGCGCGCGATCGCGGCGTGGAGTCTCCTCGTTCTAGCGCTGCTCTTTCTCGTCATCCCTGGTGTCGTACGGATTGCCAGCCGCCGACGCAGGTGGCGGCACGCGGTCACCCCGGCGCAGGAGGCGAGTGCTGCGTGGGCGGAGCTGCGGGCAAGTGCGATCGACGCCGACGCAGGCTGGATCGACGGGCTCAGCCCGCGTGCCACTGCGCGGGTGCTGCGCGCCGAGTCCGGCGCCTTTGCGACCGCCGAGATCCGGGCGCTCGACCGGATCGTGGAGGCGGTGCAGCGGGCGTGGTACGCACCCGACGCGGACCGCGCGCGGACCGACACCCTCGAGCAGGATGTCGCCGACCTGCGGATCGCGATGATGGCGGAGGCGACCATCTGGCAGCGGTTGGCCCGGCGGATCTGGCCGCGGTCGACGATGCAGTCGGGGCGTGAGCTGCTTGGGCGCTTCGGCGCGCTGCTCGACGCGAGTGACATGGCCGCGGCCCGCCTCCGCGCCCGGCTACGTCCCCGCCACGCTGGCTAAGCGAGAACGCCGCCCCCGACAGGCTGGTGTGGTCAGGAACTGGTGGTGCCCAGCCCGTCGCGGGCAAGGCCGCAGGGAGCGTCGCGGCCCGGGGTTGGCCGCGAGCGACCGAGAACGCAGCCCCCGAGGGGCTGGGTGCCGCTAGCGGTTGTCTTGGCGGCGTTGCCAGCGCTGCTCGAGCCTCGACTTCACCGACTCGCGCGGCCCGCGCGCAACGGCCCGGCCGGGGCCGTTGGCCGGGCGCGGCTGCCGCTGCCGGCCGGCCATGGCGAACCAGGCACCGCCCAGCATCGCGAGGAAGCCGACGACTCCGAGAACGACACCGACGACCGTGTTGCCGCCCTGGATGACGACGCCGGCGACCAGGAGGCCGAGGCCGACGAACACCAGGGCACCGGCGCGCAGCGCGCGAGCGCGTCGGAGGCTGCGGAGGTCCCGAACGCGCCAGGTCTGCGCGAACTTCGGGTCCTCGGCATAGAGCGCCTGCTCGATCTGCTCGAGCAGTCGCTGCTCGTGCTCGGAGAGCGGCACGGCTCCTCCAACAGGTGTCGTCCCGCTCAGGATACGAGCGGCGGCCGACAACGGAAAGCGGTCTTCACACCTTGGGGTTTCCGTTCCCGGGTCCGGAGGGTGCCGAACGCCGTCCGGAGGGCCGAACCTCCCGGTCGACCAGCGTCGCCGGCCGGACCGCTCCGGCGCCAAACCGGGCCGCCGCCTGGTCGGCTGCCTGCTCGGCGGCCCGCCACTCCTCGCCGCCGCCGCTGAGGGCGAGCTGCCGTGGCGTGGACTCGGCGTCGACGAGACCTTCGACCCGTACGCCGACCAGTCGCAGCCTCGCGCGTTGCAGACCGAGTGCCTCGTAAAGTCCCCGCGCGGTCTCATAGACCACTCGGGCGACGTCGGTCGGCTCGCCGAGGGTCTTGGAACGTGTGATCGTCGTGAAGTCGGCGAACCGCACCTTGATGCTCACCGTCCGGCCGAGGCTGTCGGTCGCGCGCAGTCTCGCCGCGGTGCGTTCGGACAGCCGGAGCAGCTCGCGCAGGACGACCGCAGGGTCGTCCACGTCACGGGCAAACGTCTCCTCGGCGCCGATGCTCTTGTCGGGTTCTTGCGCCACCACGCTGCGCTCGTCGCGGCCCCACGCGAGGGCGAACAGATGTGCTCCGACGGCGTTGCCGAGCGCGCGACGTAACGTCGACTCGGGTGTCGTCGCGATGTCACCGATGGTGCGCAGCCCGAGTCGCGTCAGCGCCTCCTCGGTCTTCTCCCCCACGCCCCACAACGCGCCGACCGGCAGCGGGTGCAGGAACGCGACGACGTCGTCGCGCGGTACGACGAGCAAGCCATCGGGCTTGGCTCGCGCGGACGCGAGCTTGGCAACGAACTTCGTGCTCGCGACACCGACCGAGCAGGTGATGCCTTGCTCGTCTTCGACCCGCGCGCGGATCAGCTCACCGATCTGCCGCGGGGTGCCGAGTCGGCGTTGCGCACCGGCGACATCGAGGAACGCCTCGTCGAGAGCGAGCGGCTCGACGAGCGGAGTGACCGACCGGAACACCTCCATGACACCGCGCGAGGCCTCGGCGTAGCTGTCATGGCTCGGCGGGATGACGGTCGCCTGCGGGCACAGCCGCCGGGCCCGGCCCATCGGCATCGCGCTGTGCACGCCGTACTCGCGCGCTTCGTAGGTCGCGGACAGCACCACCGAACGGCCGCCGAGACCACCGACGATGACCGGCGTGCCGCGAAGCTCGGGACGGCTGCGCAGCTCGACCGATGCATAGAACGCATCCATGTCGATGTGCAGCACCGTGCAGCCGGTGTCGTCGCCGGTCGTGGCGGGCCGCGGGCCGGGGCGCTGAAGCTGACGTCGGCTCACCTGCGCGGCCCCCCGTCAGTCCCGGTCGGCAAGCACGTGCAGCTGCGTCGCGATCGGCAGGTAGTCGGGCAGCTCGGCCGCTGCGCGCTCGAGCTCGAGCAGCTCCGCGACGGCGTTGGGGTCGACGTCGAGAAGTGCGGGCGGCACGGTGTCGGCGAAGATGCGTACGCCGTGGATCGTCCGCGGTCGCAGGCCGGCCTCGGTGAGTGCGTCGCGCAGCTCGGCGAGGGAGAACCTGCGGGCGAGCGGATCGCCGTCGCCGGACGACCCGGTCGACGACGTGAGCAGCCGCTGCGCCTCGCCGAGCCGACCGGCACCGACGCGGGCGACGACGGCAGCGGTCGAGTTGGTGGCGAGGACGCTGGCGATGCCGCCCGGACGCAAGGCCTGGGCGATCGCACGCAACGCGACGAGTGAGTCGTCGACGACCTCCAGCACGCTGTGGCAGAGGACGACGTCGAACTCTCCTGCGCCGACGACAGACGGGAGGTCGGCCGCGTCGCCTTGGAGCGCACGGACCTGTTGCGTCGTACCGGCTTCGGCAACTCTGCGCTCGAGTGCCGCGAGCGAGTCGGGGCTGGGATCGACGACGGTGACGTGATGGCCGAGCTGCGCGAGCGGTACGGCGAAACCACCACTGCCGCCGCCGGCGTCGAGCACCCGCAACGGAGCCGGGCCGAGACCGTCGAGCGCGGCGCGCAGGTAGTCCCAGACCACGGCGGTCCGCACGGATGTGCGGCCGCGCGACGCGCCGTCCCGCACCATGCCCGCAACCCTACGTGCTGCGCGGACGCGAACCGGGCACGTCGAGCGCGCCCCGGTGCTGCGGTCAGGCGATGCGCGTGACGACGAGCTTGAGGGTGCCGCGGGCCGACCAGTGCTGGAGGTCGTCGACGGTCAGCTGGAGCGGCGCCGACTTCGCGAGCGTCAACTTCATCCGGTAGGCGTGCGTCGGTGAGCAGCCGTGGCTTCCGGCCACCGCATGCCATGCGCTGTTGCCGTTGGCAAGCAGGTGCAGCGCCCCGATGGCGCCCTCGGTCTCGGCCGGCGGATGCTTGGTCCAGGTCCGGCCGTCGACCGTGCTGCACGCCGCGTCGGCGCGGTGACGCCGCTGCCCGTCGTAGAGGTAGCTGCCGGTCACGTCGAGGCGGTAGGTCGCGCCGCGCACGAGCTTCAGCACCGGTTGCGCGCCACCTTGCTGCGCGTCGACCTTGACGGTGCGCGGGGCGTGCAGCTTCTTCAATGCGGGAACCGGTGCAGGCATCGGGGCGCGGACCTTGCCGGTCCAGAACGACGTCTTCTTCATCGCGCCCGACCAGTCGAACGAGATGTGCATGTGGTCGACGTGACATGCGGTCGGGCCGGAGCAGTTGGTGTAGGGCTCCCAGCGCTGACTCCACGAACCCCAGATGCGCTTGTTCCAGATCACGTACATGATGCCGAGCCGCCGAACCATCGCGTCGCGGTTGCCGTTGCTGTCCGTCGCGAACAGCCACGCGAGAAATGCCTTGCCCTGCGCGCGTTGCTTCGCGTTGCGGTGGTCGACGCCCCAGTCGATCGCCCGGCCGTCGTAGTGCTCGCTCGTGTCCGAGCCGCAGGCGCGAACGGTGCTGATGACCGCGGTGCCCTTGTAGGTGTCGGTCAGCACGTTCTTGAACGCCGTGATGCCGGGCTTCTCGTGCGGGTCGCAGAAGGTCTGCGGCTGGTAGGGCGGCATGACCTCGATCGTGGCGGGCAGCGTGACCGGCGCGTTCGGCGTGACCGCGGCGGCAGGCCCGGCGGTCGCGGCGACGAGAGCAACGCTGCACAGCGACGTCGCGAGACAAGCTGCGGCGAGCCGCGTGGTTTTCCGGGCCATGGTTGTGGTGCTCGACCGGTTGACCCCGTGCGTGAAGGGTCCGCCAGAGTGATGTGGCCGAACCGATAGCCGGGCAGATCACCCCCAATGCG
>JAFAQI010000539.1 GCA_019246495.1 Frankiales bacterium
ACTCCGTTGTGGCACGGCGTCTCGCTTTGCCGCGACCTTGCGCTGGGACGCGGCACCGCGGCGGGGATGCTCGGCCACGCCGCGTACCTCGTCGCGATGGCCCTCATCGGTGTCGTGCTGGCGCAGCGCTCGTATCAGCGGCGGCTGCAATGGTGACCAGCGCGATCCTGGTCGCCCGGCCGCCGACCGTGGCCCGGCCGTTCGGCCGTGCCGCGCGGATGTTCGAGCGCAACGTCACCGTCTATCGGTCGAGCTGGTTCGTCCTCGTCTCCGGGTTGCTCGAGCCGCTGCTCTACCTCGGCTCGGTCGGCGTCGGTTTCGGGAAGCTCGTGGGCACGCTGCCCTACGACGGGCACCGGGTCGGTTACGCGCAGTTCGTTGCGCCCGCACTACTCGCGACGTCGGCGATGAACGGGGCGATCGTCGACGCGACGTTCGGCGTCTTTCACAAGCTCAAGCACATGAAGGTGTACGACGCGGTGCTGGCGACACCGGTTGGCGCGACCGACATCGCGATCGGCGAGGTCGCCTGGTCACTCGCCCGCGGTCTCATCTACGCGCTCGCGTTCCTGGTCGTCGCCGCGGCGTTCGGCGACATCCAGTCCTGGTGGGCGCTGCTCGCGCTGCCCGCGTCGCTGCTGATCGGGCTGTGCTTCGCCGGTGTCGGCACGGCAGCGACGACCTACATGCGGTCGTGGCAGGACTTCGACCTCGTCCAGCTCGCAATCCTGCCGCTGTTCCTCTTCTCCGCGACGTTCTACCCGTTGTCGACGTATCCGTCCGGCGTCCGCTGGGGCGTCGAGGTGACGCCGCTCTACCACGGTGTTGCGCTGCTCCGGCAGCTCACGCTGGGCGGGCTCAACTCGTCGATCCTCGGCCACGTCGCCTACCTCCTCGCCCTCGGCGTCGCCGGCGTGGTGATCGCCGGCCGCCGGCTCGAGCAGCGTCTGCTTCGCTGAGGCGAACGGACTCGCCGGTTAGCCTCGTCGCCGTGACAGACACGCTTCGGCTCGCGGTGATCCCGGGCGACGGCATCGGGTCCGAGGTCGTCGCCGAGGGCCTGAAGGTCCTCGACGCAGTCCTCGCGCTCGACGGCGACAAGGTCGACGCGACGTCGTACGACCTCGGTGCCGCGCGGTGGCACCGCACCGGCGAGACGCTGCCCGACAGCGTCCTGGCGGAGCTCCGCGGGCACGACGCGATCCTGCTCGGCGCGGTCGGCGACCCGAGCGTGCCGTCCGGTGTGCTGGAACGCGGGCTGCTGCTCAAGCTGCGCTTCGCGTTCGACCACGCGGTGAACCTGCGGCCGGTGAAGCTCTATCCCGGCGTCAGCACCCCGTTGCGGGACGCCGGGCCGGATGACATCGACATCGTCGTCGTGCGGGAGGGCACCGAGGGCCCGTACGCCGGAGTCGGCGGCGCACTTCGTCATGACACGGCTCAGGAGGTCGCCACCGAGAACAGCGTGAACACCCGGTGGGGCGTCGAGCGGGTGGTGCGTGACGCGTTCCGCCGCGCAACTGCGCGACCACGTCGCAAGCTGACGCTAGTGCACAAGACCAACGTGCTGACCCACGCCGGCTCGCTGTGGTCGCGCACGGTCGACGCGGTCGCGCCGGAGTTTCCGGACGTCACGGTCGACTACGCCCACGTCGACGCCGCCTGCCTTTACTTCGTCACGCAACCCGCGCGGTTCGACGTGGTCGTCACGGACAACTTGTTCGGCGACATCGTCACCGACCTCGGCGCGGCGATCGCCGGCGGCATCGGCCTCGCGGCCAGCGGCAACCTCAACGTCGACGGCACGGCGCCCAGCATGTTCGAGCCCGTCCACGGAAGCGCACCCGACATCGCCGGCCAGGGTCTCGCCGACCCCACAGCGACCGTGCTGTCGGTGGCGATGCTGCTCGAGCACACCGGCCGGCCGGCGGCGGCCCAGCGGGTGGAGCAGGCCGTCGCGGCCGACCTCGCCGAGCGTGGCGACAGCCGCCGGTCGACCTCCGCGGTGGGCGACGCGCTCGTCAGCCGACTCGGCTGAGCCTTACCCTCTGTCCATGGGACTGCAGTTCGTGGTCGAGCCGACCGCCACGCCGACGAGCGCCGACGCTCTCGCCGAGATCCTCGCCGCCCCGGGGTTCGGCAAGCACTTCACCGACCACATGGCCACGGCGACCTGGACCGCTGATGACGGTTGGCACGACGCGCGCATCCGTCCCTACGGCCCGCTGCAGCTCGACCCGGCGACGCACGTCTTCCACTACGGCCAGACCATCTTCGAAGGCTTCAAGGCCTATCACCAGCCGGACGGGACCATCGCGACGTTCCGCCCCGCGGCGAACGGTGAGCGGTTCGTGCGGTCGGCCGCGCGCATGGCCCTTCCCGCGCTGCCCGTCGAAGACTTCGTGACGGCTGCGGACCTGCTCATCCGGCAGGACGCGGCGTGGGTGCCGACCGACCCCGAGACGAGCCTCTACCTCCGGCCATTCATGATCGCGACCGAGGTCGGTCTCGGCGTGCGCCCGGCAAGCGAGGTGACGTTCCTCGTCATCGCGTCGCCCGCCGCGTCGTACTTCGGTGCCGTCGTACGGCCCGTGACGATCTGGCTGTCCGAGGACTACTCCCGCGCCGCACCGGGCGGCACCGGCGCGGCGAAGTGCGGCGGCAACTACGCCGCGAGCCTCGTCGCGCAGCAGGAGGCCATCGCCAACGGCTGCGACCAGGTCGTCTTCCTCGACGCGGTCGAGCGTCGGTGGGTCGAAGAGCTCGGCGGGATGAACATCTTCTTCGTGCTCGACGACGGCACGCTCGTCACACCTGAGTTGACCGGCAGCATTCTCGAAGGCGTCACCCGCGACACCGTGCTGACGATCGCGAAGGAGCTCGGCCACGAGGTCGAGGAGCGGCGCGTCGACGTCGACGAATGGCGCAAGGGCGCCGAGACCGGCCGGATCACCGAGGTCTTCGCCTGCGGCACTGCGGCGGTCGTCACGTCCCTCGGCTCGCTGCGCTGGCGCGGCGGCGAGGTGACGATGCCGGCCGAGATGCCCGTCGCCCAGCGGGTCCGCGACACGCTCGTCGGCATCCAACACGGCCTTCTTCCCGATCCGCACGGCTGGCTGCATCGCGTCCCCTGAGTCGATACGCTGCCGGCAGGAGGCAGCGATGCAGGTCCGTGACGCCATGAGCACCGACGTCCTCACCGTGGGACCGAGCCACACCCTGCGCGAGGCGGCGGCCCGGATGTCGAGCCGCAAGGTCGGCGCCGTCGTGGTCATGAACCCCGATCACGACCAGCCGGGGATCCTGACCGAGCGCGACGTGCTCGACGCGGTGGGGACCGGCCAGGACGTCGACGTCGAGAAGGTCGGCGACCACCTCACCAGTGACATCGTCGTCGCCTCGCCAGATTGGCCGCTGCCGAAGGCCGCCGCGACCATGGTCTCCGGCGGCTTCCGTCACCTCGTGGTGTGCGACGGTCCGGAGGTCGTGGGTGTGCTCTCGGTCCGCGACATCGTCCGCGTCTCGACATCCGAGACAGTGTCTTGATGGGCGGAACCCGGTGGCGCAGACTCGACGCCGACATGACCATCCACCGGATCATCATCGCCAGGCGCGTCGGCTGAGCTTCCCGCCGACGCGCAACCCCTCGCTGGTCATCAGCGGAGGGGTTTTTTCTTGAGAGGACCGCAATGACGACCGAGGTGCCCCCGGCGTACGACGCCGAGGCCTTGCACGTCTATGACACGACGCTGCGCGACGGCAGCCAGCGCGAAGGCCTGTCGCTGTCGGTCGAGGACAAGCTCGCGGTCGCGGCTCATCTCGACGACCTCGGTGTCGGGTTCATCGAGGGCGGTTGGCCCGGCGCGAACCCGAAGGACGCGGCGTTCTTCCGCCGCGCGGCCGACGGCGAGCTGCGGCTCCGGCATGCCCAGCTTGCGGCGTTTGGCGCGACGCGCAAGGCCGGCGTCAAGGCGGCTGACGACCCGCAGGTGCAGGCGCTGCTCGACGCACGGACGCCGGTCGTGACGCTCGTCGCCAAGTCACACACTGGACACGTCGAGCGGGCGCTGCGGACCACGCTCGACGAGAACCTCGCGATGATCCGCGACACGGTCGCCTTCCTGCGGGCCGAAGGTCGCCGGGTGTTCCTGGACGCGGAACACTTCTTCGACGGCTACGCACTCGACCGCGACTACGCACTGGCGGTCGTTCGCACGGCGTACGACGCAGGCGCCGACGTCGTCGCGTTGTGCGACACCAACGGCGGGATGCTGCCCGGCCGGCTCGCCGACATCGTCGCCGAGCTCGCGGCCGAGGGAATGCGCGTCGGCATCCATGCGCACAACGACACGTCCTGTGCGGTGGCCAACTCGCTCGCGGCCATCGCCGCCGGTGCGACGCACGTGCAGGGCACCGCCAACGGCTATGGCGAACGCGCCGGCAACGCCGACCTGTTCGCCGTCGTCGCCGGACTCGAGGTGAAGCTCGACCGTCGGGTGCTTCCGCCGGGAACGCTCGCCGATCTCGTCCGCGTCAGTCATGCCATCGCGGAGCTCGCCAACATCGCGCCGGACCCGCATCAGCCGTGGGTCGGCGCGAGCGCCTTTGCGCACAAGGCCGGGCTGCACGCGTCCGCGCTCAAGGTGGATCCGGATCTCTACCAGCACACCGATCCGGCCGTCGTGGGCAACGACATGCGGGTGCTCGTGTCCGAGCTCGCCGGTCGCGCTTCGGTCGAGCTCAAGGCACGCGCGCTCGACATCGCGGTCGACCGGGAGACGGTCGGCCGGGTCATCGACCGCGTGAAGGAGATGGAGGCCGCCGGCTACTCCTTCGAGGCGGCGGAGGCGTCGTTCGAGCTCCTGCTTCGTGAGGAGGTCGACGGCGTGCGGCCGCGGTTCTTCGAGCTGGAGTCATACCGCGTCATCACGGAGAGCCGCCCCGCCGGCGACGGAAGCGAAGAGATGACCCACGTGTCGGAGGCCACGGTCAAGCTGCACGCCAAGGGGGAGCGGATGGTCGCGACCGGCGAGGGCAACGGACCGGTCAACGCACTCGACCGGGCCCTGCGCCAGGCGTTGGAGCGGGTGCATCCGCACCTCGCCACGTTCGAGCTCGTGGACTACAAGGTGCGCATCCTCGAGGGCGCACACGGCACCGGCGCCGTGACGCGCGTCCTCGTCCGGACCTCGGACGGCCGGACCGAGTGGGACACCGTCGGCGTCGACGAGAACGTCATCGCCGCGTCCTGGCAGGCCCTCGACGACGCCTACACATTTGGGCTCTTGCGCCGCTGACGCGGATCGCGGGTGGATTACTGCCCGCTGACGCGGATCGCGGGTGGGCTCTTGCCCCGCTGAGCGTCACCGGGGAGGGACATTTCCGTCGCGCGGCGAATCCTTTGGGTGATCTCGCTCGTTGAAGCGGCGACCCCCCAGCGCCAGGAGGACTCCCGTGGGTTTGCGCAAGCGTGCCCTGCTGACCGTGGCCACCGCCGCGACCCTCGGCCTGCCCGTCGTCGCCTCGAGCGTCAGCGCGCCGGCGACCGGTGCGACAGCCGTGCCCAGCGACCTGCTCGCGGTCGCCCGCGCCGGTGCGCCGGTCGTGCTGACCGGCGCCCAGATCCCGGCCTGGGCAGCGCCTGCCGCCGAAGGCGTTGCGGCGCCGTACCCCTCGGGTGCGAGCAGCAGCAACCCCATCGGAGACCACGCGCGCGACGCGCACAACGGAACGCTCGTCGTTCCGCCCGCCGCGGCCACCGTCGACAAGACCCGACCCGACCAGATCGCGGCCTACTCCTGGGTCGCCGGTCACTGGAAGGAGATTCCGGTCCAGGTTGACCAGCGCTTCCCCTACTTCCTCGCCAACGGCCGCTCCAACTTCGGCGTCTACTCGGGCACCGACGAGGAGCTGACCTACGCGTGGAACAGCGACGCGCACGACGTCGGCGAAGAGGCGTGGAAGAAGATGTTCGGCGACTGCCAGTCGCGTTTCGCCGACAATGTCGACGAGGTCAACGCCGCTGTCAAGGCGGGTTGGCTGTCGCTCGGTCCGCAGGAGACCGCCGCCGACTACCTGAGCTCGATGACCGACCCGCAGCCGCTGTTCGACACCGACGACGAGCTGTCGTTCATGGCCGGTGACGCCGGCGGGCAACCGCCGTCTCCCGTCGCGCTTCCGCCGGGCGCGCAGCCCCAAGGTCAGGTCGTCACGCTGCTCGACCCGGTCAACCCGACGGTGAAGCGTTACGTCTACCTGTTCCACAAGCCGGGCGGGTCCAGCTTCAGCGCGGCCAACAGCCAGGTGCAGATGGGTCGCGACGGTGACTCGACTCAGTGGATCGACAAGAACTCGTTCTCGGACGGCAGCTACGACCAGATAGGTACGTCGAACACCGGCTATGGCCCGAACCTGCCCGGCACCGTGTGCAGCACGGCGGCGGGCAACGCCGACAAGATCGCCGCGGCCGACGGCACACCACGGCCGTCGTCCGACCGCCAGCCGCGGGACGACTTCACGGTCTCGACGCCGGTCTACCAACTGCACGCCACGGGCCGCTGGTTGGTTCAGGGGCTGCGCGTCCGCGCGCCCGGCGCCAGCGACTACGGCCCCAACATCATCGCGCGCTGGAAGGGCCGGGCGTTCCAGCAGAGCCCGGACTCGTCGGTGTCAGTCGTCGGGTTCGAGGACGAGCAGGTGAACTGGGAGCTGAACTCCGCGCTGCTCGGGTGGCGGTCGGGCCCGGTCCGCGCGATCCGCGAGGTGTGGGGTGCCGACTCCGGCACGAACGTCACGAAGACCGAGTACTACTACAACGACGCCGACGTCTTCGCTTACCACGTGCGGGTGCACCCGATCCCGCCGGACGGGCTCTACACCGACTGGGACTACCGGCCCGGCGTAGCGACCCGCTACTACAACATCCGCCAGCAGGCAGGTGTCCCGATCGACGGTGTGCCGGACTCGTCGGTCGGCGAGATCGACCAGGTGCCGGTGACCGGCCAGAACGCCGAGATCAACAGTTGTGACCCGACGTTCGACGTGTGCTCCGCGATGAACAACCCGGAGGAGGTCGCGGGCAACGGCTTCGGGCTGGTCTACCAGTTCGAGCTCACCGGCGCGACCGCCGCGGCCGGCAACGTCGCGGCCGTGCCCTACTACCGCGACGACGCCTGCTTCGACGACGGCACCGGCGATGCACCGGCTCCGCGCCCGTGGCCCGGCGAGAAGTCGAGCGATACGCGCGTGCAGCAGGGCTACGTCGACTACTGGGCTGCGCGCGGCATGCCGGTCACGGGCGACCTGGCCACGGACTATGCGCAGCTGAAGTGCCAGCCGCAGAAGGCGGGCGACCCCAACACGCCGCCGTGGCAGGTGATGCCGTTCCAGGGCGCGATCGGGGAGCACGGCGTGCACTTCTTCGTGACCCAGGACAGCGACAACGCGTTCGGGCCGAAGAACGTCGACGAGATCGACGGTCAGCAGTGGCGCTTCGAGGTGCCGATGGCGACGCCGAAGAACGTCATGCTCGCCTACGGCCTTAACGTGTCGGCCAAGCTCGTCCCCGTGGTTGCCCGCTTCGTGAACTGAGTCGCTCGGAGCGTCGCGAGTATCGCGATCCCCAACGGGATCGCGCCGATCGTGTCGCTCAACCAGTGGTAGCCCGCGTAGACGAGTGCGGCAGCCACGAGCACGGTGAGGACGCCGGTGCCGGCGAGCAGCCGGCGCCGGCGCGGCGTACCCCTTCGGGACAGCAGCTGTGCCACCAGCCCGTAGCAGACGAGGACGCTGGCCGTGTGGCCGCTGGGGTAGCTCAACGCGCTCTCGACGGCTGGCCGGTCGGGAAACAGGGTCGGCGGCGGGCGACCCATGCCGTGCTTGACGGCGAGCACGGTCACCGCGAGAAGAGCGGCGCCGCTGGCTGCGGCGAGCAGCGGCCGGCGGTCACTCCGGTGGCGGGCAACGAGCACGCCGACGACGGCGAGCACGCCGAGGTCGGCCAGGGGTGAGAAGACGTCGGTGAACCACCGGCACGCCGTGACGACCCAGTCGGCGTGGTGGCCGTGCAGGTGACGGAACGTGGTCTCGTCGATGCCGTCGAATCCCCCGACCGCAACGGCGACGGTGAGCCCGACGAACAGCGCGGTGCAGGCAGCGGCGAGTGCGGCTGCTCGGCGGGACAGGGCGGGCATCACCTCGACGCTCGCATACCCTCGCGGAGTGCGCATCGCCCGGTACTCCCATGACGGTGAGGTCGCGTTCGGCATCGTCGAGGGAGACGAGCTGGCGGAGCTCGCCGGACATCCCTTCGGGCCGGTGTCGTTCACCGGCGTCCGGCATCGCGTCGACGCCGTGCGGCTGCTCGCCCCGGTCCTGCCCAGCAAGGTCGTCGCCGTCGGCCGCAACTACGCCGAACACGCCAGCGAGATGGGTGGTGAGGTGCCGGCCGAGCCGCTGATCTTTCTCAAGCCTTCGACGGCGGTGACCGGGCCGGGTGACGTGATCGCCTATCCGTCGTCGTCGTCGCGGGTGGACTATGAGGGTGAGCTGGCGGTTGTGATCGGCCGGCTGTGCCGAGACGTCCCCGAGAGCAAGGCGCTGGAGACGGTGCTCGGCTACACGTGTGCCAACGACGTGACGGCGCGGGACCAGCAGAAGAGCGACGGCCAGTGGTCGCGAGCGAAGGGCTATGACTCGTTCTGCCCGCTCGGGCCGTGGATCGAGACCGACCTCGACGTAAGCGACCTGCGGCTGACGACGAGCGTGAACGGCGCGGTGCGGCAGGATGGTCGGACGGCACAGATCGTGCACAAGGTGCCGGCGCTCATCGCCTACGTGACCGCCTGCATGACGCTCTTGCCCGGTGACGTGATCCTGACCGGTACGCCGGCGGGCGTCGGGCCGGTCGAGGTTGGCGATGAGGTCGTGGTCGAGATCGAAGCCATCGGCCGGCTTGCCAACCGCGTGGTGCCGCGTGGCTGACGTCCGGCTGCGGGTTGCGCCGTCGCCGACCGGCGACCCGCACGTCGGTACGGCGTACGTGTCGTTGTTCGACCTTGCGTTCGCGCGGCAGCAGGGCGGGGACTTCGTGCTGCGCGTCGAGGACACCGACCGGGCCCGGTTCCGCGAGGACAGCGAGCAGCAGATCTACGACACGTTGCACTGGCTCGGACTCGACTGGGACGAGGGGCCGGACAAGGGCGGGCCGTTCGCGCCCTACCGGCAGTCCGAACGGCTCGACACCTACCGGCCGGTAGCCGAGAAGCTCGTCGCCGACGGCGTTGCCTACTACTGCTGGTGTACGCCGGAGCGGCTCACGCAGATGCGCGAAGCGCAGCAGAAGGCGAAGCAGCCGACGGGTTACGACCGGTTGTGTGTCGGCAAGTCGCGCGAGGAGCGCGAGGCGCTCGCGGCCGACGGTGGTCCGGGGTTCAGCCCGACGCCCGTCGTGCGGATGTTGATTCCCGAGGACGTGCCGCTCGCGTTCGATGACTTGATCCGCGGTGAGGTGCACGCGCCGCGGCCGGACGATCAGGTGATCCTCAAGGCGGACGGGTTTCCGACGTACCACCTGGCGGTTGTCGTCGACGACCACCTGATGGGAATCACCCACGTCGTGCGTGGCGAGGAGTGGATCTCCTCGACGCCGAAACACCTGCTGCTCTACGACTGGCTCGGGTGGGACCGACCGGCGTTCGCGCACATGCCGCTGCTGCGCAACGTCGACAAGTCGAAGATCTCGAAGCGCAAGAACCCGGCGGCTCGGTTGACGTGGTTCGTCGAGGAGGGCTACCTGCCCGAGGCGCTGCGCAACTTCCTCGCGTTGATGGGTTACTCCATGCCGGACGGTCGCGAGATCTTCTCGTTCGAAGAGATGGTCGAGTCGTTCGACTGGGGCCGGGTCAACGCCGTCGGTCCGGTGTTCGACCTCGACAAGCTCGGCTGGCTCAACGGGCACTACATCCGCGCACTGCCCGGGGACGAGCTGGCGGAACGGATCGTCGCCTACCTGGGCGTCGAGGGCGACAAGGCGGATCTCGTTCGCGAGGCGACGCCGCTGGTGCAGGAGCGAATGACGGTGTTGCGGGAGGCCCGAGAGATGTTGGGCTTCCTCGTCGACGACGAGTTCGCGTTTGACCCGGCAGCCGCGACGAAGTTTCTCGGTGTGGAGCAGCGGCCGACCCTGCAGGCCGCGCGCGATGCGATCGCCGGGCTGGGGGAGTGGTCGACCGCGGCGATCGAGGCGGCGTTGCGGTCGTCGCTGATCGACGGGCTCGGTCTCAAGCCCAAGCACGCGTTCGGACCGGTTCGGGTCGCGGTCACGGGCCGGACGGTGTCACCGCCGTTGTTCGAGTCGATCGAACTGCTCGGCCAGGCGGAGGCGCTGACCCGTCTCGACCAGGCGTTGTCCCTGTAGAATCGTCGCGGCCGCGCGAGCGGTCGCACCCATGGGGTATGGGGTAATTGGCAGCCCGGCTGATTCTGGTTCAGCTAGTCTAGGTTCGAGTCCTGGTACCCCAGCGAAAGGCTCATCAGCACCCTGGCCGCCATCGTCTAGAGGCCTAGGACGCCGCCCTCTCAAGGCGGTAGCACGGGTTCAAATCCCGTTGGCGGTACTCGAGTAATCTACTCCAGTTTTCCCGGCCAGAAGATGCGGGGCGTATTGCCGCAGCAGATGGACGGCGTACGAAATCTTGTCCGAGACTCGCTGCCCGCTCGGTTGCGAGCTGTTCCACAGCTCCAAGTTCTCGATTCGATTGTCGAGTCTGTTGCCGTTGACGTGATGAACGCTTTCCGTCGGCAGCAGCGGTCGTCCGAGATGCTGCGCCATGACGAGTCGATGTTCCAGTGCGGACGAGTCGCCGCCAACGAGTGGCCTTAGCTCCGGCGGAACGGGGACCACGAAATAGCCGTGACTGACGTAGCCGACGCCGGGCAGGTCCTTGATGGGCACGTGCTCCATCGGATCTCCCACGCGGAGAAGCCGGCGGTAGTGGTTGCGGCACAACTGCCTGGCGTAGGCCTCTCGCTGGCAGGTAGTCAGACGGCACTCGTGATTTCGCCGACGTCCGATCGGTTGCTGGTCATCAATGCTTCCATCGCGCCGGAGCCGCTGATAGTGCGCGTGACACAACCCCTGCTCGGTTGCGACGCGTCCGCACGCGCGGGCGAAACACATCGCGGCCCGCGCGCGCTCCCCGACGGGAATGTCGCCAGTGGTCGAACCGGTGCGCTGTCGTCGTCGGTAGTGCGCCTCGCAGAGATGTCGCGCATAGATGCGTCGCGCGCATCCGTCGACGCTGCACGGGTGTTGTTCGCCGGACATCGTCACCTCCGAACTCCAGGTTGCAGGGCGATACCGACATTTCTGGCGTCGGCCAGACTGAGGTTGTGGACATCGGCATCCGCGACTTCGCAGACCTCGCGCGGGTCGTGCGGGCGCAACCCGGACCGACGCGACTGGTCGGTGTCGACGGATGCGGTGGTGCCGGCAAGACGACGTTCGCCGGCTGGCTGGCCGAGGTGTTCGACAACGCGCCAGTCGTTCACACCGACGACTTCGCGAGTCACGCCGAACCGACGCAGTGGTGGCCGGCGATGTTGCGCGACGTCATCGAGCCGCTGAGCGCCGGCCGACCCGCGACCTACGCGCCGTACGACTGGACGGCCCGCCAACGCGCGCACGACAAGCTCGTCGTGCCACCCGCCCCCGTCGTGGTCATCGAGGGTGTCGGCGCGACGCGTTCCGCGTGGCGGGACCGGCTTGCGTTGCGCATCTGGGTGGACGCGCCGCGCGCACTACGGCTCGACCGCGGCATAACGCGCGACGGCGAGGAGCTGCGCGACTTCTGGCAGGAGTGGATGGCGGCGGAGGACGAATACGTCGCGGCGGAACGCCCGTTCGCCTACGCCGATGTCGTTGTCGACGGCGACCCGCAGGTCCCGTACGACGCCAGCCGCGAGTTCGTCGAGATCCGCGGGCTCAGCGAACCGCGGTGAGCCTTGCGGGCGCAGCCGAGGCGCCGACGCGCACGATGCCGGCGGACCGGTCGCCGGCGCGGTACGCCAGCAGGCAGTCGTCGCACGAGCAGCGGCCCGACGCCGCCATCAGCAGGCGCAGCGAGACGCGGGGCCGGTCGTCGACCGGAGCCGGGGAGTCGGCGGCAGTGACGAGGCGCAGGTGCGGCATGTCCTCACGGTCGCGCGAAACCAGCCGGGGCGGAATCGCCCGAATGTCTCTTTCGTCTGACTCGTCCTGACTAGTCCCCGCCCACCTCAGCCGCGCCAGCCGAGGGCCCGCGACAGCGCCCGCCCCGCCGCGACGACCTCCGCCGAGTGCAGCCGCCCCGGCTGCCGCGTCAGCCGGTCGATCGGACCCGACACGCTCACCGCGGCCACCACCGAACCGTCCGCGTCGAACACCGGCGCCGACACCGACGCAACCCCCGGCTCACGTTCGGCGACGCTCGCCGCCCAGCCACGCCGCCGCACGGTCGTGAGCACGGCGGGGGAGAACCGGGCCCGCTGTACGAGCGGGCGCACCGCCTCCGCCGGCTCCCACGCGAGCAGCACCTGCGCTGCAGATCCCGCCGTCATCGGCAGCTCCGCGCCCACCGGCACCGTGTCCCGCAAGCCGGTCGGCCGCTCAGCCGCCGCGACGCATCGGCGTACGTCGCCCTCGCGCCGATAGAGCTGCGCGCTCTCGTTCGTCGCCGCACGCAACCTGCCGAGCACTCCACCCGCGGCCTGCTCGAGCGGGTCGGCCCGCCGATGTCCCGCGAGCTCGACGATGCGCGGGCCGAGCGCGAAGCGTCCCTGGCCGTCGCGCGCGACCAGCCGGTGGTGCTCGAGCGCGACCGCGATCCGGTAGGCGGTCGGCCGTGCGAGGCCGCTGCGCTCCACCAGTTCCGCCAGCGCCGCCGGGCCCGCCTCGAGAGACACGAGCACCTGCACCGCTTTGTCGAGGACCCCGACTCCGCTACTCTGTTCCACAGAGCGATACTGCCGTCTCACATAGCGAAATGCAAGCGACAGGCACTGGAGGCCTGATGGCACGGACCCTGGCGGAGAAGGTCTGGGACAGCCACGTCGTGCGGCGGGCCGCCGGCGAGCCCGACCTGCTCTACATCGACCTGCATCTCGTGCACGAGGTGACGAGCCCGCAGGCCTTCGACGGCTTGCGCGCGGCGGGACGCACGGTGCGCCGTCCCGGCCTCACGCTCGCGGTCGCCGACCACAACGTGCCCACGTCCGATCGCAGGCTTGGAATCCCTGACGAGGAAAGCCGGACGCAGGTTGAGACCATCGCCCAGAACGCCCGCGATTTCGGCATCGAATACTTCGACGAGCTCGACGAGCGGCAGGGCATCGTTCACATCATCG
>JAFAQI010000264.1 GCA_019246495.1 Frankiales bacterium
ATGAACACCACACCCGACGGGCAGTTCCAGAAGTACTCCGTCAGCGACGGCGCGTTCATCCGCGAGGACTTCTTCGGACGTGACCCGCGGCTGCGCAAGATGGTCGAAGGCATGAGCGACGACCAGCTCACGAAGTTGTCGCGCGGCGGTCACGACTATCGCAAGGTCTACGGCGCGTTCCGTGCTGCGCGCGATCACGTCGGGCAGCCGACGGTGATCCTCGCGCAGACCATCAAAGGCTGGACTCTGGGCAAGGACTTCGAGGCGCGCAACGCGACGCACCAGATGAAGAAGCTGACCAAGGCCGAGCTCAAGGCGTTCCGCGACCGGCTCTATCTCGAGATCCCCGACAAGGACCTCGAAGGCGACCTGCCGCCCTACTACCACCCCGGCAAGGACAGCGACGAGATCCAATACATGCACGAGCGCCGCCGCGCACTCGGCGGCTTCCTCCCGGAACGCAGGGTCCGCGCGAAGCCGCTGTCGCTTCCCGGTGACAAGCCCTACGAGTCGCTGCGCAAGGGATCCGGCAAGCAACAGGTCGCGACGACGATGGCGTTCGTCCGGTTGCTCAAGGACCTGATGAAGGACAAGAACATCGGCCCGCGGTTCGTGCCGATCGTCCCTGACGAAGCACGCACGTTCGGCATGGACGCGATGTTCCCGACCGCCAAGATCTATTCGCCGCACGGTCAGCGCTACGACGCTGTCGACGCCGACATGTTGCTGTCCTACAAGGAAGACACCCGCGGCCAGATCCTGCACGAGGGGATCAGCGAGTCGGGCTCGATGGCGTCGTTCATCGCCGCCGGTTCGGCGTACGCCACCCACGGCGAGCCCATGATCCCGGTCTATGTCTTCTACTCGATGTTCGGCTTCCAGCGCACCGGCGACCTGATGTGGGCCGCGGGTGACCAGCTGACCCGAGGCTTCCTGCTCGGCGCGACCGCCGGACGCACGACGCTGAACGGCGAAGGCCTCCAACACGAGGACGGGCACTCGCTGCTGCTCGCCGCGACCAACCCGGCGTGCATCAGCTACGACCCCGCATTCGCCTACGAGATCTCGGTGATCGTGCGCGCCGCGCTCGACCGCATGTACGGCGAACCGCGCGACGACATTGACCCGAACGTCTTCTACTACCTCACGGTCTACAACGAGCCGAAGTCGCAGCCGGCTATCCCCGACGACGTCCCCGACATCGACGACCAGATCATCCGCGGGCTCTACCGGTGCGCGCCGGCACCGCAGCTCGAAGGCAACGGGGACGTCCCACGGGCGCAGCTGATCAGCAGCGGCACGGGCATCCACTGGGCGCTCGAGGCGCAACGGCTGCTGGCGGAGGACTGGGGTATCGCGGCCGACGTGTGGAGCGCGACCTCATGGTCGGAGCTTCGCCGCGACGCTCTCGACTGCGACCACCACAACCGGCGATTCGCGTTGACCGGCGACGACCCCGGACGCCGAGTGCCATTCGTCAGCCGGCAGCTCGATGGCACACCTGGCCCGGTCGTCGCGGTCAGCGACTGGATGCGCGCCGTACCGGACCAGATCGCGCCGTGGGTCGCGAACGACTGGGCGTCCCTCGGCACGGACGGCTACGGCAGGTCCGACACCCGGCCGGCATTGCGCCGGCACTTCGGCGTGGACGCCGAGTCCGTCGTCCTGGCCACGCTCATCGAGCTGGCCCGTCGCGGTGAGGTGAAGGCGGAAGCGCCGCAGCAGGCGATCGAGCGCTACGGCCTCAGCTGACGGCGGGCTCGATCAGGCGGGCACGCGCCGGCGCAGCCGACGGCGTACGCCGACGACGACCACACCGGTGAACACGCCGAGCCCGGTCTCCGCAGCCGCCTGCAGCGCACCGCCGCCAGACGAGGCCTGGCCGCGGTGGACCGGCAGCCGGGACGCCGCGCTCCCCAGCACCGAGGCCTGATGTGGCGCGGCCGCCACGTGTGGCGCATGCGGCACCGGGGCGGCGAGCGGGGTCGTCCGCGTGCCCGCGAACGGTGCACTGACGAGCAGCGCCGCCGCGAGCGCCGACGGAAGCATCGCCGCGGCACTCGCGCCGACGAACAACGGTCGTCCCATCTGCGCGCCTCCCGGGATCCGTCTCTTCTTCGCGCCTTGCCCGCTCCCTGCTCGACCTAAGCACCCCTTTTGCCGGACTTGTCACGCGGGTAGGAGGGTCGTACGCCGAGAGAAGGAGCACCGTGGAGCGCGGGAGCGACAAGGTCAGCGTGAAGCTGGACGAGCAGATGAAGCACGAGACCCAAGGCCTCGTGCGGTCGGGGCGCTCGACGCATGCCGAGGAGTGGAAGGACCCGGAGCCGGTCGGCGAGGACCAGCCCGACGCCGACCTGGCACCCGAGGGCACGCTCGTCGGCGGGGTTCCGGAGGGGATGAGCCCGGACGACGTCGAGGGTCGTGCCGAGCTGGCGAGCTTCCTGGGCAAGAGCGCCTACCCGATGGTCCGCACCCAGATCCTGGACCTCGTCATCGAGCGCAACGCGCCGGAGCGGGTCATCGACCTGGTCCGGCGGCTGCCTGCGGGCACGCAGTTCCACAACGCCAACGAGATCTGGACGGCAGTCGGCGGATCGGTCGAAGGTGACCGCTTCTGACGCGGAAGCGAGCGGCGTACGCCGTCGACCTCCCCCGAACGGCCGATCCACGTAGTCCTTCCGGGGCGCCGAGGTAACCCGAACATCCCGTTTGTCCCCTGATTCGCGCGTTCTGCTCATGCGCCGCCTCGATCCACCCGAAGATGTCGGACAACGGGTGGAGGGAGCGGTCATGGCGCGGCGCCGCAGTGACGTCATCGAGAGTCTCGAGGCGCACCCCAACCTGGGCGAGATCCTCGGCGTCCTGGCGCAGCTCCCGCACATCAGCGACCGTGATCTCGAGCGGCTGGGCGACGCCTGGCACAACTCCGTGCAGCTTGCCGAGGCACGCGCCCGCGCCCTCGACCCCGACTCGCCGCTGATCCTCGAGGTGCTCGCGGCGTTCGAGGCCGTCCAGGCGCTCTTCGCCGACGACCTCACCGGCGAGCACGACTACCTCCAGGTCGACCCCAGCGTCGCGACCGTTGCCCTCAAGGCCGTCCGCGACGCGATCGCCGCCTCCTATGCCCGGCCGATCCTCAACCGGTCGGAGCACGCCGCGCTGATGAACGCCTGGCGGAGCGTCTATCCCGTCGACGCCGTCGAGGAGCCGGACCTCGGTGCACGTGCGGCCGAGGTGAAGGCGCTGCTGTCGGCGATGCCGCTGCTCGCTACGCGATGCCACGACAGCGTTGCGGCTTCCCTGTACGACGCGATCCTCGACGCGAGCTGGCAGGTCGACGAGGACGTCCGGTCGGTGGCTCGGGACGAGGCCTGGCACGCCGCGGTCCTGACGAGCCGGCGTCGGGTCTGGGGTCTGGTCCGGCGCAGCGGCGCGGAAGGCATCAGCCGCTATTGCGGAAGCTGCCGCACCCGCTGCGACGACTCCGACACCCGCCGGGTGCTCGCGCTCTGCCTCGACGCCGCGTGCGCGCTTCTTGTCGCCGACGCGATCGACGACAACCTCGTCGACGTTCTCACCCTGCCGGTGCAGGCGCTGATCCCCAAGCAACGCGCCGGCGACTAGGGCATGGCCGAGTTCGTCTTCGGGATCCTGTTCATCCTCCTCGGGGTTGGCACCGCGCTGTTCGGCGTACGTGCCCTGCGCCATCGAGAGATCCATGTTCTTCCGGCACAAGCTGGTGGCGCGGCCGGCATCCTCCTCGGCTTGCTGCTGGTCGTCCTGTCCTGCACCGTGTCCATCCCGACGCAGGACATCGGAGTCGTGACGGTCTTCGGCCACCCGGAGGGGGCGCTCTCCAACGGGCTGCACCTCAAAGCTCCATGGGCCCGGATCACGACCCTGGACAACGCGATCCAGACCGATACCTACGCGTCGAACGGGTTCAACGGGCCGGTTCAGGACAACGCTCAAGGCGGATGTGTGAACGTCCGGATCGCGCGTCAGGCGACGGCTTGTGTCAACGTGACCATCCGATGGCAGGAACGCAAGAGCGGCGTCGACTACTTGTTCCGCAACTACCGGAACAACGACAACATTCGCGACCAGCTCCTGCACCGCGACCTACAGACGGCTGTGAACCTGGCGTTCGCGGACTACGACCCGCTCGGCCTCAACGCGGCCGGCGACTCCACCCAGCCCAACACCGCGGAGCTCGCGCGGACCGTTCAGACGCAGCTCACTGCACAGGTGGGCCCGTGGATCAACGTCAGCCGCGTCTTCATCCCGCTCTTCAACTTCGACGCGGACACGCAGAAGAGACTGAACTTGCTGCAGACACAGGTCGCCCAGACCCGGGTGGCGCAGCAGTCCGAGCAGACGGCGGCCGCCCAGGCAAAGGCGAACCGGATCCTCGCGCAATCGGTCTCGAACAGTCCCGGTGTTCTCGTCAGCAAGTGCCTCGACATCCTCGCCGAGGCCGTACAGAAGGACCAAGCACTACCCGCGGGGTTCTCGTGCTTCGGCGGCACGAACACCTCAGTCGCGGTCAAGTAGCCGCCTGCTAGGCCCCAACCTCCCTTGGGACCGGGCCGGTCCGGCCGGCGCTCTAGTTGACAATGGGTCCGTGGCGGTCGCGGATGACGTGGAGGCAACTGGCTCCGATGTCATAGCGGCGCCGCTGTCCCTGCGCGACCAGCGCGGGTTCACGACACTGTTCGCCGGCGCGACGCTGTCGCGCTTTGCGACGGAGATGAACTCGGTCGCCGTCGTCCTGTTCGTGCTCGCCGTCACGCACAGCACCCATCTCGCCGGCTTGACGGTCGCTGCCGCGACGTTTCCGACGATCATCACGGGGCCCCTCGTCGGCGCGTGGCTCGACGGGACGCCGCATCGGCGTACGGCGTTCTTGATCAGCCCGGTCGTGCTCCTCGTGACGTGCGCGGGGTTCCTGCTCGGCGCGCATCACCTCCCGGGCTGGTCGTTCGTGCTGCTCGGCTTCATCGGCGGCCTGCCGTCGCCGGTGCGCACGGGCGGCTTCAGCGGGCTCATCCCCACCGTCGTCCCGGAGCCGATCCTGCCGCGGGCCTACGGCTTGGAGGCGGCGAGCTACAACATCGCCGGTGTCGCCGGGCCTGCGGTCGCTGGTGCGATTGCGGGTACGGCGGGCTCCGGCTGGGCCGTCGCGGCGGTCGGCATTGCGGCACTCGCCGCCGTGGCGGTGATTGCCGAGGTGCCCATCACACCGGGTACGACGATCGTCACGCCGGAGAAGCTGCGCGCGGCTCTGCGAGCGGGACTCGGCCTGCTGTGGCGCATCCGGCCGCTTCGCGCGGTGACGGTCGCGACGACGATGAGCCAAGGGTTCTTCGGTCTCATCGTCATCGCGTTTCCGCTCTTCGCGAGCGCTCTCGGGCACAAGCGCGCCGTCGGCGGTCTGCTGTTCTCGGTGCTCGCCGTCGGCGCGCTCGCCGGCTCTGTCGTCTGGACCCGGCTCGCCGGCCGGTTCGACGAGGAGCGTGCGGCCTACGTCGCGATGGCGACGTTCGGCGCGGCGCTCATCGTCGTAGCGGAGATGCCCTCGTTGACACTGGCTCTCATCGTCACTGCGGTTGCCGGGTTCTTCGAAGGTCCGTTGCTCGCCGCGACGCTCAACCTGCGGCAGCGATTCGCGCCGGACACGTTGCGTACGCAGGTCTTCACCACCGCGGCGAGCCTGAAGATCGGCGCGTTCTCACTCGGATCGGCTGCAGCCGGCGCGGTCGCCGGACCGCTTGGCGCCCGCGGGCTTCTTGTCGTCGCCGGGGTCGGCCAGCTACTGGCCCTCGGCGCCGGACTCGGCGCGAGAGCCATCTCCCCCCGCGGTTGAGGCGTCCGTCGGCAGGGTGACGACGAAGCGGGCGCCACCCAGCGGAGCGGGCGCGGACTCGACCCGCACCTCGCCGCCGTGCTCGCGAACGGTCTCCGCGACGATCGCCAGCCCCAGCCCGAAGCCACCGGCCGCGCGTTCCCGGCTCTCGTCCAGACGACTGAAGCGTTCGAAGATGCGCGTGCGTTCCTCGGCCGGTACGCCGGGGCCGTCGTCGCTCACCACAAGCGTCGCGTGATCGGCGTTAGCCGACAGCTCGACCGCCACCGTCGACGCGGCGTGCCGGGCGGCGTTGTCGAGCAGGTTGCGCACAACGCGGCGCAGGGCCTCCGCATCTCCCTCGACTCGGGCTGCCGAGACCGACGACGCATCGACCGCGGGCCGCAGGACCGGGCGCACCCGCTCGAGCTCTTCCCAGACGATCTCGTCGAGGTCGACCGGCTGGCGTCGCGCCGACCTTGCAGCCACGTCGTCGAGCCGCGCCAGCTGGAGTAGCCCGTCGGTCAGCGCGTTCATCCGTTCCACTTCCGCAAGCAGCGTGACGCGTTGCTCGGCGTCGCCTCCGGCAAGACCGGCCGCGCCGACCTCGAGCTGCGCCCGGAGACCGGCGAGCGGGCTGCGCAGCTCGTGTGCGGCGTCGGCGACGAACTCCCGCTGGCGTCGCTGCGCCGCGTCGACGCGGTCGAGCATCTCGTTGAACGTGGCGGCAAGCCGGTCGAGCTCCGCCGTACCCGGCGCAGTCAGCCGCTGAGCCGGATCGCGGATCTCGCGCGCCTGCCGGCGAAGGTCGTCGACGGACGTCAGCGCCCGGCCGACGAGCAGCCAGACGATGAGAGCCATCAGCGCAAGCAATACCGGCAGGCCGGCCGCGAGAGCCACACGCAGCTCGTGCATCGTGTTGCGGAAGTCGTCGCTGGCGAGCGCGACGTAGACGCGCCGGCCATGGCTCGCCGCAAGCCCGGCGACCCGGTAATCGTCGGCCGTGTTGGCGAACGGCAGCGAGCCGATGTCATGCAGCCGCGACGGCACACCCACCGGAAGCCGGAACAGCGCCGGCTTGCCCGCGATGCTCCGGCTAGCGGCGATCACTCGGCCGTCGGCGCTGAGGATCTGCACGACGGTGTCGGTCTCACCGCCGACGTCCGCTGCGCCGGCCGCGTCCCCCTGCTCGAGGGTCGCCGCCGCGGCCCGAGCCTCAGTGCGTACGGAGTCGTCGATCGAAGCTTGAAGGTCTTCCTGCAAGAGCTCGACCAGCACGATCGCCGCGCCGGCGAGCGCCACGGCGATGACCGCGATGGCGAGAAGAGTTAGCCGGGCGCGGAGCGAACGCAGCAGGACACCGGCACGCACACCCGTCACCCGCCGTCGGCTTCGAGCCGATAGCCGGCCCCGCGCACGGTGCTGATCGAAGCGCGACCGAACGGCTGGTCGATCTTGCGGCGCAGATAGCCTACGTAGACCTCGACGACGTTGGGGTCGCCGTCGAAGCTCATGTCCCAGACGTTCTCGATGATGGTGCGCTTGGATACGACGTCGCCGCGGCGGCGCATCAGGAAATCGAGCAGTGCGAACTCGCGCGAGGTCAGCGGGATGTCGGTGCCGCCGCGGGTGACCTTGCGCCGAGCCGGGTCCACGGTGAGGTC
>JAFAQI010000265.1 GCA_019246495.1 Frankiales bacterium
GGGTGGCTTCACCCTCATCGAGCTCCTCGTCGTGATCATCATCATCGGCATCCTCGCCGCGTTCGCGATCCCGGTCTTCCTCAACCAGCGCAAGAAGGGCTACGACGCCCAGGTCAAGAGCGACCTGCGTAACGCGGCCACCGCCGAGGAGACCTACCTGACCGACAACAACGCCTACACCAACGTTGTTGCCAACCTGACCGCCGCTGGTGCGAAGTTCTCGGCCAACGACACCATCACGCCGTACGCGGATGCTGCCAAGGGCTACTGCATCGTCGGTAACAACAGCGCGTCGTCGAACTTCTTCCTCTACGACAGCCAGGCCGGTGGCCTGATGCCGACGCTGTACACCACCGCGGCTCTCGCCAAGGCGGCTTGCAGCGACGCGGCTGCTGCCTGACAACTCAGCTAGGCATGTGGCCCCCGAGCTTCGGCTCGGGGGCCACACGCATGTTCAGGGGGAGTTCTGAGCCTCGGCTCGGAACTCCCCAAACGTGTGGAGCGAGCGGTGCAGCGCCGGCGCAAGTTATTGCGTCGTACGGCGAAGGATTTCGCGGGCGGATGTCAAGTGGGTAGTTCGAAAGGACGAGAAGAAGACAGTCACCCCGCGCTAGCCGGCAGGCGAGGCGTCTAGTCACTCTCTCGGAGGTTGCACCAATGCTTGCTCGTATCCGTAAGGCCCAGGAGGAGCGCGAGGGTGGCTTCACCCTGATCGAGCTCCTCGTCGTGATCATCATCATCGGCATCCTCGCCGCGATCGCGATCCCGGTCTTCCTCAACCAGCGCAAGAAGGGCTACGACGCCCAGGTCAAGAGCGACCTGCGTAACGTGGCCACCGCCGAGGAGACGTACCTGACGGACAACAACGTCTACACCAACAACCTCGCTAACCTGACCGCCGCTGGCGCGAAGATCTCGGCCAACAACACCATCACGCCGTACGCGGACGGTGCCAAGGGCTACTGCCTCGTCGGCAACAACAGCGCGTCGGCGAACTTCTTCCTCTACGACAGCCAGGCCGGTGGCCTGATGCCGACGCTGTACACCACCGCGGCTCTCGCCAAGGCGGACTGCAGCGACGCGGCTGCTGCCTGACAAACTCAGCTAGGCCTGTGGCCCCCGAGCTTCGGCTCGGGGGCCACACGCATGTCCAGGGATTCAAGTGCGGACGTCTTGCTGCCGACAATCAGCAACAGTCGAGGCATATCGTCCGGTGGGAGCATGATGTTCAGGCGACGGCAGCGGAACGGAAGCGGCCCTGACGAGGGCTTCACGCTCATCGAGCTCCTCGTCGTGATCATCATCATCGGCATCCTCGCCGCGATCGCGATCCCGGTCTTCCTGAACCAGCGCCAGAAGGGCTACGACTCCCAGGCGAAGAGCGACCTGCGCAACCTCGCGAACTTCGAAGAGGTCTACCTCACCGACTTCCAGCGCTATGGAACAGGTGCCCAGGTGGTCGCGGCCGAGCCGAAGGTGACGCCCTCGGTCGGCGACACGCTCGAGGTCGTCAGCTTCACGAGCAACATCGGCTACTGCCTGTCGGCGACCTCGCCGAGCGGCCACACCTGGTTCTACGACAGCAACGCCGGCGGTCTCCAGCCGATGGCGGCCGCGGCATGTCCGACCGCCTACGCGACCAATGACGGCGTTCCCATCCCCTGACTCAATCCGATGCAGTCATCTGCCGACGTACAGGGATGAGCGAGGAGGAGTAGGCATGCCCACGTACGTCTTTCGGCGTATCCGTCGTGCGCCGGTCGACGCATCGGCAGGCTTCACTCTCATCGAGATCATGGCGGCTCTCGTCGTCCTCGGGCTCGTGGCGGCGGGGAGCGTTGCCTTCTTCGTGCAGAGCATTCGTGGGGTCAACGGCCAGAAGCAGCGGCAGCTCGCGGTGTTCCTCGCCGATCAGGAGCTGCAGTCGGTCCAGGCCCTCCCGCCGGCGAAGCTGGTCACCGGGCGGACGCAGGCGTCCGTCAACGCGATCTACGGGTCGGCGGCGGCCACTCGCCTCAACATCGCCGCGCAGGATGACACTGGCAACTCCGCGAATTACGACGCGGCGGCCAATAGCGGTTCGACCCCGAGCGTGCCGACTGTCCAGACGCAGACGGTCAACAACGTTGCTTACACCATTACGACGTTCATCGACGTGTGCTGGTACGACAACGCGGCCGGCCAGTGCGGCCGAACCTCTGGTAGCGGCCTGACGCAGGAATATCGGGCATCCGTCGATGTCTATTGGACCTCCACTGCGCCCTGCACGAACGGCTGCTCGTATTTCACCAGCACAATCATCGACCCGACCGCAGACCCGCAGTTCAACAGCAACATCTCCGCACCCACCATCGACGCAATTACGCCGGCGAACGAGACGGTCTACAACGACGCCACCACGCACTTCGTGCTGACTGGACAGAACTACAAGACCGGCGTGCGGGTGCAGATCCAAGGAGCGGGCGGCACCATTACCAACATTTCGCAGCCGATCGCCACGGAGATCGACTTCGATTTGACCGCCGGCGACAAGCCCGGCTCCTACATCATCTCCATCATCAACACCGACGGTGGCCACGTGCAGACCACTGTCAACGAGATTCCGCAGATCACGGCGGCCGGCTCCTGGACGAGCTCTGGCCGGACACTGACCCTGACCGGGGGTGGGTTCGAGTCCGGGGCGACCCTCACCATGAACGGCTCGAGCGGCGGCACCTTCACCGTCGTGGGCCCCACGTCGGCGACGGTGGCGAACTTCACCGGCCCCGCGAACGGTTCCACGGCCACGCTCACGGTCAAGAACCCGGACAACACTTCAGCGACCTGGACGATCACCGCGCCCAACGTGACCTCGTCGTCGACGTCGGCCGTGGCCGCCGGCCGGTCGACCTCGGTCACGCTGACGGGAACCGGGTTCCGGACCGGGCTCACCGCGAGCGCGAGCAATGGCTCCGTGTCGATCTCGAGCATGACCGGCACATCGGTCGTCCTCTCGGTCACCCCAGCAGCAGCCGGAACCGACACGCTGACCGTCTACAACACCGACGGTGGTACGGACACCTACGTCCTGACGGTGAACCCGGCGCCCACCATGACCGGGCTCAGCCCCAACAGCGTGTCGAAGAGCAGCACTGTCACTTGGACGCTGACGGGAACCGGCTTCCAGAGTGGGGCCACAGTGTCGGCGACCTACAAGGGCTCGGCGCGCGTGCTCTCGAACATCACGATCAACGCGTCGACGATCACCTTCAAGTTCACGACGACGAACAACACCGGCCCGATCACTGTCGCTGTCACGGTCACCAACCCTGATGGAGGAACGGTCAGCGGGAACTTCACGGTGACCGCATCATGAGGCTCGGGAGGCTGCGGCGGGAGACCGCGCGCGAGGACTGCGGCCAGACGCTGGTCGAGGTGCTCGTCGTCATGATCGTGTTCTCGCTGATCATGGGAATTATCACGGCCGGCATCGTCTCGATGTTGCGCCAGCAGAACCGGCAGTCCGCCATCGCGACGGACATGGATTCGGCACGCAAGCTGGTTCAACTGCTGGACCGTCAGGTGCGCTATGCCAACGCCATCACCGCTCCCGGAACCGGCACTGACGGCAACACCTACTTCGAATGGCGGACCGGCAACAAGGGGCAGCAGCAGACCTGCACGCAGTGGCGCTACGTCTCCTCACTCCAGCGCATCGAAACGCGTTCATGGCAGCCGCCGCTCGCCGGCAACGGAGCCGTGACGCCAACCAGTTGGACGGTCGCGGTGCCCGGCATCAAGACGAATGGCGCCAACCCGCTGTTCTCGCTCGCCGCGCCGTCAGCGCTCGGTACCCACGAGACATTGACCGTCAACTATGCGGCTACGTCCGGCGGCCCGGCAGTCTCCAGCAGCAGCCAGATTT
>JAFAQI010000268.1 GCA_019246495.1 Frankiales bacterium
ACCGGCTGTCATCCTTCGCTGCACATCAACGGCTGACGTCGCAGCAGCGGTGCGCTATGCCCGCGCGCAGCAACTGCCGCTGTCGGTCTACGGCGGCGGTCACGCCGTCACCGGCTCGGCGGTCATCGACGACGGCGTATGCATCGACCTGCGCGGCATCACGACCGCGGACGTCGACGCGGAGTCGCACACCGTGCGCGCCGGCGGCGGTCTCACCTGGGGCCAGCTCGACAACGCGACGCAGGCACACGGTCTCGCCGTCACCGGCGGCCGCGTGTCGTCGACAGGTGTGGGCGGGCTCTCGCTCGGCAGCGGCAGCGGTTGGCTCGAGCGCAAGCTCGGCTTCACCTGCGACAACCTCGTCGCCGCCGAGGTCGTCACGGCCACCGGCGACATCGTGACGGCGTCCCTGGACGAGAACCCGGACCTGTTCTGGGCGTTGCGCGGCGGCGGCGGCAACTTCGGCATCGTCACGCACTTCACGTTCGCACTGCACGAGATCGGGCCGATGCTGCTCGGCGGCATGCTCATGTATCCGGCGTTCATGGCCGCCGACGTACTGCGCTTCTACCGCGACTTCATGTCCACCGCGCCCGACGAGGTCGGCGGCGGTCTGGCGTTCCTCACCGCACCGCCGGAGGAGTTCGTGCCGGAGCCGGTCCGCGGCCACCCCGTGATCGGTGTGATCGTCAGCTACGCCGGCGACATCGACGACGGCCACAAGGCGCTCGGCCCGCTGCTCGAGTTCGGCCCGCCCGGCATGGTGATGGTCCAGCCGATGCCCTACGTCGCCCTCCAGCAGATGATCGATGCGGGCAACCAGAAGGGGTTCTGCAACTACTGGTCCGGCGACTTCTTCGCAGACCTGCCCGAGGAGGCCGTCGACACCCTGTGCGACATCGCGACGAAACCGGTCTCCCCGCTGACGCAGATCATCCTCGTGCCAGGCGGCGGCGCGATCGCGCGGGTGCCCGAGGACGCGACTGCGTTCGGGCAGCGCACGGCGCCGTGGAACATCCACTACCTGTCGATGTGGGCGGACCCGGCGGACACCGAAGCCAACATCGACTACACGAAGCGGCTCTCCGGCGCGATGAAGCCGTGGACGACGGGCCGGCTCTACCTCAACTTCATCGGCGACGAAGGAGTCGGCCGGGTCGAGGCGGCGTACGGGCCGGAGAAGTACGCCCGACTCCAGCAGATCAAGGCGAAGTGGGACCCGGACAACGTGTTCCGGCACAACCAGAACATCGTTCCCGCGGGATGACTTGTCAGAACGTGAGGCGGCTATAGCCGCCTCACGTTCTGACAAGTCCCGAGGACCTACTTGCTCGAGAACGTGAGGTTGATCTTGCCCTGCGTCGGCTCGCCGGGGCAGGTCGGGTCGACGCCGGTGTTGAGGTCGAGCTGGTACGACGCCTGACCCATCGTGTAGTGCTTCAACGTCCCGCAGAAGCGCTGGAGCGTGGCGTTGCCGGTGCCGCCGGTCAGCCAGATCTCGCCGCTGATCGGACGGCCGGTCTGGTCGACCACGGAGATCGTGAGGTACTTCTCGCCGGTCTTGTGCACGACCGTGTAGTTGCTGCCGACGGCGCACGTGCCGGGCGCAGCGGTCGGCGCCGCGGCGACGGCGTTGACGATGATGCCGCAGCCACCGGTGTAGGAGATCGTCTGGTGCCGGACGATCGGCTTCGCCTTCTTGGCGGGAGCCGCGTGCGCGGCGATGCCGGAGACGGCCATCACGGCGACGGCGACGGCACCGATGACCGGGCGGATGTGGGCGGTGCGGTTCATGACTTTCCCCCTGACGGCTGGGACCTTGCGAGAGGTTTCGCCGTCAGTGCCCGATCTCCTGCAAATTTCTCAGCGTTGGTGCCAGGCGGCGGCGAGGCGGCGGCGCCCCGCATAGCCGGCCGCGACCATCATCAGCACCGCAGCACCGGCACCGAGCCGGCTCATCGCGAGCTCGGTCGTCGTGTCGTCCTCGACCGCCTGGTCCGCGCCGGCGAAGGCCAGCTGCTGCTGCTCCTCCTCCTGGCTCGCGAAGCCGACGTTGGGGTTCAGCGCCGGGTTGGGGTTCGGGTTCGGATTCGGCGGCGGGTTCGCCGGAGGCGCGGGCGGCGGAGGCGCGGCAGCAGCCGGCACCGCGGCGGCGGCGATCACGGGAACCGCCTTCGGCGGGTGGATCACCGGGATCGCGCCGCAGGACAGCGTCGACGGTGACGACGCGAGCACCCGCCCGGCAGTGGCCGCGTCGATGCCCAGCCGATAGACGTGAGGCTTGTGCGACAACGGGCAGCTGTAGCGAACCGTGAACCCGATCGTGTTGTCGATCTTCACGTTCACGCGCGGCAGCGCGGCCGGGTTGACGACGCGCGCGACTGCTGCCGGCGCTCCCCGTACGCCGAGACCAACCGTCCGCACGTCAGGCAACGACTCGGCGGCCGTCGTGATCGCGGGCGCGAGGTGCAGCGGCTCGATCTTCGACTTGAAGTGGAGGTTGCCGACGCCGAAGCCGCCGGTCTTGTGCGCCGGCACCTTGCACACGAACGGGCCACCGGCCGCCACGTCGACACTCAGGTCGCCGTTGCAGTCAACACCACCGCGGGGCGCGAGGGTGTTCGTGTCATGCGCCATCGTCTGCAGGTTGGGCAGCGACGGAAAACCTTGCGGCGTCGCGTTCTGGTCGTCGACTTTCTGCACCGACAGGCCGATCGGGTGCACGCCGTGCGCGATCAGCGTCGCGACCGTGCTTGCCCAGCTCGGCGTGAGGTAGTCGCGCTCGTGGTGCATCGGCGAGTCCGTCGCGAGCACCGCAAGCTTGAGCGCCTCGGGGCGATAGCCGGCCTCCTGGCCGGACCGCACGACGACAGCGCGGCGGTAGACCTGGCCGGCACCGGTCGTCGACTGGTAGAGCGCGGTGAGGTCGGCCTCCGGCGGGTCGCCGCCGCCGTCGGCGCGCAGCTTGCGCAGCGCGACTGACAGCGCAGGCGAGACCGGACCGACCGGCACGTCGAGCCGGTAGGGGTAGTCACCGAGGTCGCCGTCACCGGGCACGCGCGTTGTCGGCGCGTAGTCACGGAAGTCGGCGAGACCGAACTCGACGTTGAGCCCCGCGGTGCTGAGGTCGTTGACGATCTGCCCGAGGTCGCGGCGCAGACCGTCGATCGTGTGCTCCATGCTCGACGTCGTGTCGATGAGGAACATGACATCGATCGGTGCCGGCGTACGCGGCATCAACAGCTGGTAGTGGACGTCGCGCGACTTGCCCGGCGCCAGCGCGATGACCTGCTTGCCCGGCGTCAGCGTCGACGGGAACTGCTTCGGCAGCGTCTGCTTCACCAGGCGAACCGGCAGTCCGCCGACGGACGCGATCGCGTTGCCAGCCAAGGAGAATGTGCCACGCAGGATGCTGCCGTTGCGCAGACCGACGATCGCGTAACCGTTGGAGAGCGGCGCCGTGAGCTGGAGGTCCGCAGTGGGCGCACCGACGGTCGGCGTCCGCAGCCGCGCGTAGCCGGTTGCCTTGACGTGGCAGACGCCGGAGTGCGCCTTGAAGCTCGCCTTGCAGTGCGTCGTCCCAGGCAGCTTGCGCGGGTCGAGCACCGCGAGCGCCTTGCCGTCGGACACCGCGATCTGGCCGAGCAGCGGCTGAAGCCCGACGAGCTTCGCCGACACCGGCGCAGGCTCCGGCTGCCAGCTCGTGCCGGCGTCGCGGCTGTAGAGCGCGAACGGCGACGACGACGCGCCCTGGACGATCCGCACCGACCCGCCGCTCGCCGCGACGTCGTAAGACTTGAAGTCCGACGACTGCGGTCCGCTCGCTGCGAAGTTGCGGCCACCGTCCCGGCTGACGACAAGACCGTTGGGGCCGAGTGCATAGAGCAGGTTCGGTACGGCGGGGTCGACGCGCAGGTGCTGCAAGCCGGACGAGCGAGCCGACGCGTTCTCCAGCGTCCACGTCGCACCGCCGTTCGTCGTCGCGTAGAGCCCGGCGCCCTGCGACAGCTGGTTGGTCGGATCGACCACGGCGTAGGCGATGCTCGGCGACGTCGGTGACGCCGCAAGCTCCGTGATGCGCCCTGACGACGGCAGTCCGGATGAGTCCCAGTGCCAGTTGCTGCCGTCGTAGTAGCCGACGCGCACGCCCTTGTTGAGTAGCGAGCTGTCCTGGACCGCGACATAGACCCGCGTCGTCACCGTCGCCGAGCTCGGCGCGGCGAGAGCGGTCACCGTCGTCGTCGTCGGGATGGGCAGCAGGTCCGACACCGGCGACGGCAGCTGGCCGAGCGAGCTGCCGCCCTTCGGCACGACGATGCCGATCCAGTGGCAGCCGGCGTCTTCGGACAGCACGACCGAGTGGCCGTTCGTCGCATACATGCGGTCGGGCTGGAACGGCGTTGAGACGACCTCGCTGACCTGCTTCGGGCCGTACTGGAACGGCGGGGTCTGCTGGTCCCAGCCCTGCCCGGCCGGCTTGTGCTGGCCGAGGCAGACCGGCTTCGCCGAAGATTTGGCCGGCGCGCCCGACGCTGCGGCGCCGGACACCGCAAAGGTGCCGGCGACCGTCGCCGCGAGAACGAGCCGGGGGAAACGCATGCGGCGGTCAGCTCACCGTCGTACGGCGCCGGCGTACCTGGCCGTTGGCCGACTTCGCCGCGGACTTGGCTGCGGTCTTGGCCGGGACACCCTTCGCGCGAACGCTGCCACGGGGAGCCGGCGTCATCTTGCGCTGCAACGCGTCGAGGTGCTCCTGGAGGATGGCGCCTTCGAGCGTCTCGTGCTCCGCGAGCGTCCCCGCGAACTCGTCGAGCAGCTTGCGATGATGCTCGAGCAGCACGCCCGCACTCGTCGCAGCCTCCTGGAGCAACCGGCGCACCGCGGTGTCGGCCTCGTGCTTGGTCTCCGGCGAGATGTCCGCGAACGGCGTCTCCTCGCCGAGGAACGCCGACGAGTCGCTCGCATAGAGACGCATCAGCGCGACCTCGTCCGACATGCCGAACCGCGCCACCATGTCGCGCGCCATCGTGGTCGCCTCTTCGAGGTCGACCTCGACACCGGTCGAGATCTCGCCGGAGATCAGTCGCTCGGCGGCCGCGCCGGCGAGCTTCACCGCGAGCCGCCCGCGCAGCTGCGACTCGGTGAGCATCAGCTCTTCTTCCTCCGCGCGCAGCTCGGTCGTCGCGATCGCCCGGCCGCGAGTGAGGATCGACACGCGCTGCACGGCCTGCTGCTCTTCCTGGCAGAGCGCGACGATGACGTGCCCGGCCTCGTGGTACGACGCCCGCCGCCGCTCGTCGTCACTCATCAGGTGACCGCGACGCTTCGGCCCTTCGAGCACGCGGCGGATCGCCTCGTGGATGTCCTCGACCGTGACCTCGCTGCGCTCGCCGCGGATCGTGAGCAGCGCCGCCTCGTTGACGACGTTCGCCAGGTCGGCACCGGTGAAGCCGGGCGTCCGGTTGGCGATGTCCTTCCAGTCGACCTTGGGCGTCACGGGCTTGTTGCGGGAGTGGATCTTCAGGATCCGCTCGCGGCCCTCGCCGTCCGGACGCTCGATCGTGATGTGCCGGTCGAACCGGCCGGGACGACGCAGCGCGGGGTCGAGGATGTCGGGTCGGTTGGTCGCGCCGATGACGACGATGCCGCGGGAGACCTCGAAGCCGTCCATCTCGACGAGCAGCTGGTTGAGCGTCTGCTCGCGTTCGTCCGAGCCGCCAGTGCCGCCGCCGGCACCACGCTTGCGGCCGGCCGCATCGAGCTCGTCGATGAAGACGATCGCGGGGGCAGCCGCGCGGACGCGGGCGAACAGGTCGCGGACACGCGCAGCACCGACGCCGACGAGCGCCTCGACGAACTCGGCACCCGCGACGGAGAAGAACGGCACCTCGGCCTCGCCGGCAACAGCCTTGGCGAGCAGCGTCTTGCCACAGCCGGGCGGGCCGAAGAGCAACAGCCCCTTGGGCGGCGCGGCGCCGAGCGCTTCGTACTTGGACGGGTCCTTCAGGTAATCGACGACCTCGCGCAGCTCCGCGACGGCCTCGTCGACACCACCGGCGTCCTCGAACGTGACGGCCGACGTGCCCTTGCGGACGCGGCCCTTGCGCAGCTGGCTGAAGTCGGTGACGTCGCCGATGCCGCTGCCGCCACCGCGACCGCCGGGCGCCAGCAGCAAGACGAACACCGTCGCGAGGATGAGCAGCGGCAGCAGGAACGTCGTGACGAGCTTCAGCCGCTCCTTGCCGTCCTGGTGGTCGACGCGGACGACCGCACCGCCGGTGATCAGCGTGTGGCTCAGGTCGCTCGTGAGCGAGGCGCTCGACGGGTAGTCGGCGTAGAACTGGCCGTGCGCGAGCGGCTGGTTGATCGGGCTGTTGATCGGCTCGCGCGGGTCGGCGCCGGTTGAGCCGTTGCCGGCGACGTAGGTGCCGACGATGCGGTTGTCGACGTCGCGAAGGGTCGCGGTCGCGACGCGGTTGTTGTTGGCGAGCTCGGTCAGCTCGTCGATCGTCAGCCGTACGCCGGGGGTCGGCGCGGAGAACAGCGCGCTGATGGCCCAGAAGAAGAGCCCCAGCAGCACGATCAGCAGCGCGACGAGGGCGCGGCTGAAGCCGCGCTTGCGGCCGCGGGCGGCGCGCTTGCGCTGGCGATCGCGGTAGAGCTGGGACACGCGCTGGCGGAACTGGCCGGTGAGTTCGACGAACCGGTTGCCGCGCTCGTCTTCAGGCATGGTGGTGCCCGACAAAGGTTGCTCCTTGGGGTGGCCCGATCGGGCAACTGGGTTGAGGCATCGACGATGCCATATGTTGCACCGCTTTGCCAGGGACGTCCTCGGGTGTTACATCCCGTTTACGCCCGATTAGGCGGACGCCTCAGAAAACCGTGATCTTCCGGTGACCCTTGCTCGGGAGCGTCGCCTTGTTGCCGACCCAGGTCGCGACGTACGTCGTGGTCCGGGTGACCCGGAAGGCGTGCGCCCAGACGCCGAACGAGTCGGTCGTCACGGTCACCGCGTGGCCAGTGCCGCCGTTGGCGAACTTCGGTGTGATGCGCACCTTGGCGCCGGCGATGGAGTGCCCGCCGGTCACCGTGCTGAGCCGGCCGGTGAGTGCGACCTTGTGGCCGGCGTGGACCTTGTGGACCGTCGACAGCACGGTCAGGCGGGTGGCGGCGCGAGGACGGACGGATGTCACCGCCGGTGCGCCGTGGCCGCCGACGTCGGTGACCGCCGCGATGGCCAGCGAGTAGAGGTCGCCGTCATTCAGGCCGG